>JAVBXV010000281.1 GCA_030824405.1 Anaerolineales bacterium
AAGAGCGGATAGAAATTGCGCTTCTCGGTTTTCAAGCCTTCGGTGAGCGTGGTCTCGAACGCGGCGTTGATCGAATCTTTTGCCATGCGGATCGCGAGCGGCGCGCGCGATGCAATTTCTTCCGCGAGGGCAACAGCTTCATCGAGATAATTTTCAACAGCAGTCACACGATTCACCAAACCAAATTGCAGCGCTTCAGAGGCGTTCAACGTGCGGTTGTTCAGGATCATTTCCATGGCGAGTTGTTTGCCGAGCAAACGTGCCAGCCGTTGTGTGCCGCCGCCGCCAGGGATGATGCCGATCGTGATTTCAGGCTGGCCGAACTTTGCGGATTCAGAAGCCACGATCATGTCGCAGGAGATGGAGAACTCGCATCCGCCGCCCAGGGCCCAGCCTGATACTGCCGCGATGACAGGTTTCTTCACATTGCGGATTCGATCCCACAATTCCACGCGCCCCTGCTTGATCATTTCAAACGGAGTGGCCTCGGCCATTTCTTTAATGTCTGCGCCTGCGGCAAAGGCTTTTTCATTGCCCGTCACCACCATGGCGCCAACAGCTTCATTTGCGTCAAAGGCATCGAGCGCATCGAAGAGCTCGGTCAACATCAAGGTATTAAATGCATTCATTGCTTGTGGACGATTAAGTGTCACCAACCCAACCCGCCCGCGTATTTCTGTAAGAACTGTTGTGTATGCCATGTTTCCTCCGAATTTTTTCGAATTATAAGGGATGAAACGTGTTGCTGTATAATCTGCCCATCTTATATCAAACTGGAGAATCTTAAAAATGGCTCTTATCCTTCAAATTCATTCAGACACCCGCTGGCTGGTGCTTCTCGTCGGCGTTGTGGCGCTCGTCAAGTTCCTGATCGGATGGCTTAAGAAAAGTCCCTTCGAAAAAGTGGACCGCATCCTCATCTCCGCCTTTAGCGGTTTGCTCGATCTGCAAGCGACTCTTGGCCTGATCGTTCTGCTCTGGAACGGCCTCGTGGATGGCGCTGGCTTCCCGCGTTATCGTCTCGAACATCTTGGGGCAATGCTTGTGGCTGTGGTACTGGGTCACATGCAGGCTCGCTGGAAGAACGCAGACGATACGACCCGCTTTCGCAACACCTTCTTCATCATCCTTGGCGTATTCCTGTTGATCTATCTTGGTGTGGCTGTCATCCCTGGCGGTTGGACCCGATAATCTCCCGACACCAGGTAATAAAAATGAGCGAATGCTTTTGCATTCGCTCATTTTTATTACCTATAAAGTTGATTACCAATAAGGTTCCGCCGCCTGTCAGCATGGGGGGGGCATGTTGAGCAGGACGGCGGAGGGACACCTAAAATACCAGTAAAGGGGGAGGGCAGGTGTCTATGTAGATAATATACATCTAATTTGTCTACATAACATTAAAATTAGATTAGAAACTGGATAACTATAGTCCGATTTATTCTTTTTTCTCAGGGAAAAGCTTCAACCACTCGTCCACTTCCGTCTTTGAAAGCGGACGATCTTGTGAAGGCTTGGGTGCAGAATCGCGTACCTGGCGTAATAATTTTACAAACTCTTCAGAAGTGAGAAACGCGGCTCTGGCAGTGCGGGCTGCGTTTTGAACTTCGTGATCTGAAGAAACCACAGTCCAGTTTTTGGCGGCATTTCCCATCTTCTGCAAACGGGCGCGGATGGCCGAATCAGCAGTCTGTCCGAGCCGCACAAAATGCGCTCGGACAGTACCCATGTTGCGGGTGCCAGCGTAGCCCGCTGGTGCCCCATCAAAATATACTTCCACTTCACGGCGGTTCAATCTTGCAAACTCCTGCAAAACAGCCGCCAACTCCATCTCATCATCAGGAGAATCAAGGCGTAATCCCAATTTGGGGATCAGGTTGTGTCCATCAATGAGATAGGGCATAAAATGATTTTACCTTGACGGAAACGATTTAAGCGGGTTCGGTCAGTTTGGTGGTTACTTCAAAGACAGGCGGGTGTTCCAAAGTCTTTTTTACCTTGCACAATTCCGCAGAACGCACAAGCGCATCATAATACTGGGCGGGGAAAGTGGGTGGAACCTGAATTTCAAGATCAATTTTTTCGATCATGCCCTGCATGTTGGGGTGATTGCGCTGAACAATGCGAATGCCATCAGTGGGCAGGTTGCGCTGGCGGCAAAATCCCAGCACATAAATGCCGGCACACGTGCCAATCGAAGCAAGAAATATTTCAAAAGGCATGGGCGCAGAACTTGCAGGCGGCTGGTCCGTTGGAACAGTGTGGTCGCTGAAGTGTGCATCCACTCGTGAGCCGCCGGGAAAATCGATGATCATATCCATGAGAAAACCTCCAAAAGAAAATTTAGTGTCACAAATAGTTGACAGCACGCACAATGAAAATATTACGTCCAATTTGGCCGAACTTCGTAGATAAACGTGTGGATACTCCAAATCCATCAATCACAAAGATGTATAATCAAATAAGAAAAAACCAACAAAGGAGACTCAAATGCCAGAAAAGAAACCAACCAACATCACGGTCGTCCCACAAGGCGGCGTCGTGCGCAATGTACTCAACCAACTAAAACTTATCGCCAAGCTGATGGGCGACCGCCGTGTAAATATGTTTGCCAAGTTGATCCCCGTTGGCGCGCTCATTTACCTCATCTCCCCCATCGACGCGATCTCGATCCCCTTCATCGGCGCAGTCGATGATGCCGCGTTACTATGGCTCAGCTCCTATGTCTTTACCGAACTCTGCCCGCCCACAGTGGTGGCAGAACACATGAAAGAACTCGCAGGCAATATGACCGCCGAAGAGATCCTTCATCAAGATGACGTTGTAGACGCTGAAGCCACCGACATCAAAGAATAATGAAGCGGCTTCTCATTTTATTGATTCTGCCAATGCTCGCATGTGGAGGATTGGCAGAATCTGTTCCAGCGACAAGTACGCCTCTCTCCCCGCCCGCAGCTGATTC
>JAVBXV010000264.1 GCA_030824405.1 Anaerolineales bacterium
CGTGCAAAACATGTTCACAAAAATCGCCAAACGCTACGACTTAATGAACAGACTCATGACTGGCGGACAGGACATCCGCTGGAGGAAGCAAGTCATCAAACTCGCGCGGATGAATAACAACGCTTCTCTTCTGGACCTCGGAACGGGCACGGGCGATCTGGCACGTGAAGCGCTGACGCAGTTTCCGCAGGCCAAGATCACCGCCACAGATTTCACACACGAGATGATGCGCGTGGGCAAACAAAACGGCGCACTCAACTTCTCCACCGCAGATGCATTACACCTGCCCTTCAACGACTCATCCTTTGATGCGGTCATCTCTGGTTTTCTGATGCGTAACGTCATCAATTTGAATCAAGCATTGGGCGAGCAATACCGCGCATTAAAAGATGGCGGACGGATCGTCATTCTTGACACCACCCGCCCGAAGAAAAATATTCTCTCCCCATTCATCTGGATCCACATGCACGTCATCATTCCCACCCTTGGCGGCCTATTGACTGGGGTCAGTGAAGCTTATCGCTACCTGCCCGAAACCACCGAAGGATTCGTCACCGCGGAAGATCTCGCAGAGCGGATGAAAAATTCTGGCTTCAAAAATGTCCACTTTCAGCGGCTGATGTTCGGAACCATTGCAATTCACTGGGGAGAGAAATAATCACTAAAATAAAAAAACCGAGTTCACAATGAACTCGGTTTTTTTATTCCTATGCGGCAGCAACTTCCTCGGGGGCTTCCACCCGTTGAAATTTCTCTTTGGCTCCAAGGCGGAGATGCAGATAATAAAATGCCGTGATCGCAACAACACACAAAACACCGCCAATGTACCAGACGTAATTGGGATTGTAATTATCAAACACAAGCCCAGCCGCCCAGGGACCGATCATCGAAGGGACTGTCCACGTCAGCCCGAAAACTGCCATGTAACGGGCACGCATTTCCTCGGGCGCGAAAGAAGCGGCAAGTACATTACTCGTCGGCATGCCGATCATTTCTCCGATCGTAATAATGACCATTGCCAGAATGAACAATGGGATCGTGGCAACAAACCCATACATGGTGAAGCCGATCATGTAAAAGAACGTGGCGGCCGCCATCATCAAGAACGGCGGATACTTCTTAATAAAACGTGTGACCGAGAACTGGAAGATCACCACCGTGATCGCACTGGAAGACATGATCAACCCGTAAAATTGCGGGTCCACCTGATGCACATCGCGCAAATAAACAGATAGCGAGCTGTACATTTGTTGATAGACAAGCACCATCAAGATCGACGCAAAGATGAACGCCAAAAATGGACGATCGAACAACGCAACACGATAGCCGCTCAAGGTTTGCAGTAATGACTCCTCCTCCACTTTTTCCTTGGGCTGTGGCTTGGTTTCAGGAAGCAAACGAAACACCAGAAAGGCAGTGATGATACTGATGACCGCGTCACTCAAAAACAGGTACAGATAATCATAAGCCGCCAGAAAACCGCCAATGGTAGGGCCGATGATCCACGCAAAGTTAGAGATGACGCGCATCAAGCCGAAACCTTCGGCGCGTTTTTCTGCAGGCAGAATATCTGCGATCATGGCCTGGTGCGCAGGATGTGCGGCACTGCTCATCAGCCCTACAAATACGGACAGGCCGTAGAACATGTAGAACTTGTCCACGAAGCCAAGTGTGAGCCCACTTAGGGCACTGACAACCAGACCAAACAAAATAATGCCGCGCCTGCCAAAGCGATCTGCCATGGCGCCGCCAATGGTGCTACCGATCATCCCAGCGATCGAATTCGTAGCGAGGATAATTCCCGCCTGGGTCATCCCGACATTAAATTTTTGCGTGACATACAAGGCAAAAAAAGGCATCAACAACGTGTTGCCGATCACGTCAATAAAATGAGTCCCTGCAACCACCCAGTATGTGCGTGGGAACTGGTCAAAGGTACTGCGAAAACGCTCTATCATTCATTCTCCTTATTTTTAAAAGCTATTTAGAACCATACACCTGCGGATTTACACAATGGGGCAATTGATCGCCTTTTACGCCTGAAATTAAATTTTGCGCGGCCAGAAGCGACATCATATCACGTGTTTTTTTACTGGCGCTTCCCAAATGCGGAACGATTATGCAGTTTTCCAATTCCAGCAAGGGACTGTCCATTGGCAGCGGTTCGGGGTCGGTGACATCCAGTGCGGCGGAAAATATTTTATGGGCTTTCAAGGCATCGTACAACGCCGTTTGATCCAGCACACCGCCACGCGCCGTGTTAACCAGAATTGCATTCGGTTTCATTTTGGCTAGAAAATCTGCATTGACCAAATGTTTCGTCTCTGGCTTGAGTGGCACATTGATGGAAACAAAATCCGATTCACGCAGAAGTGTATCAAGGTCAACGGGTTGAGCGCCATAGGCAGGGCTTGCACTTGGACTGTGATATATAACGCGCATATCGAATCCTTGAGCGCGTTTGGCAATTGCCTGACCTATCCGCCCAAAACCGATGATGCCCAAGGTGCTTCCGACCAGATCTGCACCCAGCAAGAGGCTGGGACTCCACGTGACCCATTTGCCTGCACGCAAAAATCTTTCCGCTTCAGGAATGCGGCGTGCGGCAGAAAGCATCAACGCAAAGGCTTGATCGGCGGTGGCATCGGTTAGAACACCAGGCGTGTTGCCAACGGAAATTCCACGCGCAGTAGCCGCGGACACATCAATATTATCCACGCCGACGGCCATGTTGCTGATCACTTTCAATTGCGGGCCAACCGCGTCCATGAGTTCAGTGTCTATTCTTTCGGTGAGTAAACAAAGCAGGCCGTCTACTCCACGGACTTTTTCGAGGAGCTGTTCTCTGGTTGGCGGCAGGTCGTGAGTCCATACGTCGGGTTGGAAATGTGATTTGATAAGATCCAGGCCCGGGCTGGGAATGATGCGGGTAATAAATATTTTTGGCTGAGA
>JAVBXV010000435.1 GCA_030824405.1 Anaerolineales bacterium
GGCAGAAATCGGTTAGCGCCAAGAAAGAAGTAGTAGAAGTAAAGCCGCCTCATAGTGAGGCGGCTTTTTTATTTGCAACACATTCATTGCTTGTCTCGTATAATGGATACGGTGAAAAATGATACATACTTTTGAAATCGAAGGGCTGGTAGTACAAACAGGCGACATTATCTGCACCATGAATGGAAAGCCCGATATTCTGCCAGGGGAATTCTGGCGGTTCGTGGGGCGTCTTGTCCCTGGCTGCGTGGATCACGTAGCTATTTATGTTGGCCCCGCAGGACGTTGCGTTGAAGCAGGCTCACGCGGTGTGATCACTTATGACATTCCCGCCTCAACATGGGACACGGAACGCATGGCGCGCCAGCGCGGACTGCTATTCGACACCTTCTACGGCATCGCCTCCCCACTCGATGGACAGGGGTTCACCGAAGAAGAGGAATTCCAGATGCGCATGACCGTGGCAAAGTATTGTCTCGCGCAGGTTGGCAAACCCTACAACTTAAATTTTCTTAATGCTGAAACCGAAGATGCATTTTATTGCAGTCAATTGATCTACAAGGCTTATCAACAAGTGGGCATCAATTTGAACACGGGCTTGTCCATCGAACAATTGCCAGGAACAAACACCATCATCTATCCCCAGGAGATCTGGGGTGAATGTGCACACAGGCTGGCGAATAGTGAGAAAATAAAAGCAGCAAGTTCCCTGCCTGCTGCTTAAACTAAAAGAGCCCGATGCTTTCGCATCGGGCTCTTTTTTTGTTCAGATTAGCTCAGAACAGTAACGTTTGTAGCCTGAGGACCCTTGGGGCCCTTCTCTACAGTGAACTCGACCTTCTGGCCTTCTTGCAGGTTACGGAAACCGTCACCTTGAATGGCAGAGAAATGGACGAACACGTCCGCTCCGCCTTCGCGCTCGATGAAGCCGAAGCCCTTGTCACCGTTGAACCACTTTACTGTACCAATTATACGATCAGACATTTTTTGCCTCCTTTGGCAATTGAAAAAAATTGTTTTTAGGTAAATCTGTTTGTTCCATCGGAGGTCAAACAAAACGCTCACGGTCAAACCGTGAGCTGTTGATGTTCTTCATACCAACGTAACCTACCGTTTTCCTACTGCCCCAACGATAACATACAAGGCAGGATGAGTCAATAAAAAAATAAACATTGAAACAACATACCGATAAACTACTATACGATATGAAAGCGCAAATAAATCAAACACCCATCGCCATTGTGTAAAATCCTTAATGCTATAATGCCAATATGAATTTTCTAATCACCGGAGCCGCGGGATTCCTCGGCTCTTCGCTTGCAAACCACCTCGCCCGTGAGGGACATCAAGTACGCGGCATCGACGATCTCTCCACTGGCGATCCGCAGGTACTGGTACCTGATGTCCATTTCACTCGCGGAGATGTGAGTGACCGTCCCAAGTTGTGGACCCTTCTTCAAGATGTGGACGTTGTCTATCATCTCGCGGCGCGCGTTTCCGTACAGGAATCCATTTTATATCCACGCGACTATAATGCCGTCAACGTCAGCGGGACAGTGGCCTTGATGGAAGCCATGCGTGACGTGGGCGTCAAACGTGTCGTTCTGGCTTCGTCCGGAGCGGTATACGGCGACTTGGGTGACACTACACTGGTAGAAACCGCTACGCCGAATCCACGCTCGCCATATGCAGTCTCCAAACTGGCCGCGGAATATTATGTGCGCACCATCGGCAATCTATGGAATATTGAAACGGTCAGCTTGAGAATTTTCAACGCCTATGGACCAGGTCAACACCTGCCGCCGTCTCACCCACCCGTTGTGCCACATTACCTTCGTCAGGCATTGCGCGGCGGAACGTTGGTTGCGCACGGCGAAGGCATGCAGACCCGCGATTACATCTATGTAGATGATGTGGTCAGCGCAATGGTGGCAGCTGCCACCGCCCCCAATATTAATGGGCTGGTCATCAACGTGGGCTCAGGCGTGGAGACGACGATCAAGGAATTGATCCGAATTGTTTTGAATGTTACCGACAGCAAAGCTAACGTGGTGTACAACTCCCAAACCTCTGGCGGGGTCTCGCGCATGCGTGCAGACTTGAACCTGGCAAAAGAAAAACTGCGCTTTGTCCCGTCCATCAAATTGGAAGATGGACTGCGATTAACCCTTAAACGGGATGCGCGATTTAAGTAAATTCACGACATCCCTGCGGGTTGAAAAATAAACCCCGCCATCTCATTTCACTCTTTCAGGGTTTTAAAATGACAAAGACCCTCCCCCGTTCATTCTATAACCGCCCCACATTAACCGTTGCCCGCGAACTCCTCGGCGCACGGTTGATTCATATTTCAGATGGAATTAAATTGATGGGGCTGATCTCCGAAACTGAGGCCTATATTGGCGAAGACGATCTTGCCTGCCACGCCAAAGCAGGGCGGACGATTCGCACGGACCCGATGTATGGTCCGCCTGGGCACGCGTATATCTATTTCACCTATGGCAATCACTGGATGTTAAACGCGGTGACAGAGGCAGAGGGTTTCCCAGCGGCAGTGTTGATCCGCGCGATCCAGCCGATCGAGGGAGTTGAGTTGATGATGGAGCGCCGCCTGGGACGGGATACGTTGGGTCCAGGCAAGCTGACGCAGGCGCTGGGCATCACCAAAAGCCAGAACTATGCCGATTTGACAGAATCAACTTCCAGTTTAAGAATCGAAGCGGGGATTTTCATCCCAGAAAAAAGCGTGACGATTGGCCCTCGTGTGGGTTTAAATAAGACAACAGAGCCATGGCTATCCATGCCGTGGAGATTTTTAGTCAAAGAGACGATACTCGAGACGCGATAAACGAGTATCCAACAACGATTTTCGAGGAGATTAATATGGGTTTACTTGAAGGAAAGAATGCTTTGGTTTTTGGTCTTGCCAATGAACGCTCGATC
>JAVBXV010000017.1 GCA_030824405.1 Anaerolineales bacterium
CAGGGGAAAGTTTGAGAAAGTAAGCGGCTGCTGCCGTTAACAGTGCGCCGCTGCCGACGATCACCAGCGCCAACACAACGAACTGTATTCCACGACGGCGGAAGGTGCGGAAGAAAGTGGGGCCAGCGGTAAGCCCAACAGAGTAGACAAACAGGATCAACCCAAAGTCCATCACTTCCTTGGGGATGCTCAAGCCGAAGTGACCAAAGACCAGCGCCACAAATAGCACGCCCGCTGTCCCGAGCGAGATACCACGCCATGACCATTGACCAACCCATGCGCCAACGGTCAGAATGGAAAAAAGAACGAACATTGCTTCAGTAAATGGATTCATATGCAGGATCAGACCGTCATAAATACGATTGCAGCCAATGCGGCAGCGATGCCGATCCATTGACCACGGGAGAGGCGTTCTTTTAAGAAGATCCACGCGAGCAGCACAGTGATGCCCGGGAAAAGGGAACTTAACACAGCGGCCACATCCAGGCGGCCAAGTTGACCTGCCAGAATGAAAAAGACATTTCCTGAAATATCAAGCAGGCCATTCAAGGTAATGGTCGGCCATGTGGTCGAGTCAGTCACTTTCCATGAAGAACGCGTGACAAACATGTAGATGGTGATCAAGGTCATGCCGCCGCTACGGGATGCAACCATCGGCCAGATGGTCGCGCCTGTGTTTGTGGCTTCGTGCATGAGGACAAAGTACAAGCCAAATCCAATGCCTGCAAGCAGAGGCAGTTTCAAGTCAGAAAGATGCGCGAAGATATCCGTAACGCCGTCTTCTCCCTGGGAGATCATCCAGACTGCAAACAAGGCGAATCCAAATCCAATGATGGTCATCCAATCTGGCAGACCTTCACGAACGATGCCGACAATGACTGGAAGCATTGCCGCGAGCAAAGCGGAGACGGGCGTGGCAATGCTCATCAAACCGACGGTCATGGCGTGATACAGGAAGATCAAACCGAGTGTGCCAAACACACCAGCAAGCATGGCAAAGATCCAGACTCTGCGATCGGGAAGAGCCTCCCCTGAAAACAGGATGATGAAAAATAAAGCGAAGATGCCGATCAGCTCGCCATAAAAAACAGCGCGGTACGCGCCCGTTTTGCGAGCGGCAAGGCCACCTGTAAAATCGGCCGCACCCCAACCGAGCGCGGCTAAAAGACCGTAGAAAATGGGCAGCAATGAATACCTTCCTTGAGAATTAATTAACAATTAACGATGGGCGATTGACAATGAACCATACTTTGTGGTCTGTGGTTAATCGTCCATCGTTAAATTATTTTGGTTTTGCTCTTGCCAAAACCTTTTGCGCGTTCTTCAACAACGGCATGTCGATCATCTTGCCATCCAGCGAATACGCGCCCTTGCCTTCTTTTTGACTGGCTTCAAATGTTTCAACGATGCGCTTTGCGTATGTAACTGCTTCCTCTGAAGGCGTAAACGCCTCCTGCACAACAGACACTTGATTGGGGTGGATGATCTGTTTGCCCACGAACCCAAGCTGTGCACCAAATTCAGATTCAAGGCGCAAGGCTTCGACATCCTTGTAATCGATGGTGACAATATCCAACGCCTGCAGATCGTTTGCGGCGCAGGCGATCACCACCGCCTGCCTTGCATACAATAATTCAACGGCGTCTTTGGTGCGCGTGGCGCCGATCGACGCCGCAAAATCTTCACCGCCAAAGATGATCGCATCCAAACGCGGATGCGCTGCAATTTCCTTGAGATTTAAAATTCCCTTGGCCGTTTCGACACCGATCAAAATGCGGATCGAATTAACGGGCCAGCCGTATTTCAATTCCGCGGCTTCGATAATCTTGCCTGCCCATTCCACCTGCTCAAAAGATTCCACCTTTGGAATCACAATGCCATCAGGGCGATATGGCAGCACGGCTTCGATATCATCCTGCTCCCAGCCTGAACCCGCCGAGTTGATGCGCGCCAGTTTTTCGCTTGTGCCAAAATCCAACTCGCGCAAAGCCTTCGCGATCGTTTCGCGCGCTTCCGCTTTTTTGTTGACCGCGGCGCCGTCTTCCATGTCCATGCAAATCGAATCCACACCCAGCGTGATCGATTTTGTGATCATCTTCCAGTTATCGCCTGGCATGTAGAGGAGTGCTCGTCTTGAATGCATAAAATCTCCGTTGAAAAAAGTTGCAGGTCAAAAGTCGAAAGCCAGACCTTTGACCTGCAACTTTTGACTTTTAATTATGGTAAAAAATCCAACCTTTGTCCGCTCTTCAAAAACATCGCCGTTCTTTCGAACTCGATCACGATCGTTCCATCTGGTTTTCTGCCTGTGTGTTTCAACTTTACAATGCCCACATTCGGCCTCGATTTTGACTCACGCTTCTCCAACACTTCGGTTTCGGCGTAGATCGTATCGTTATGAAATGTAGGGTTCGGGTGCATGACCTTGTCGTAACTCAAATTCGCAATGATCGTGCCTTCGCTGATATCAGAAACGGTCAGGCCCACCACCAGACCCAGCGTAAAAATTCCATTCACGATCCGCTGACCAAACTCTGTGTTCGCAGCGAAATCTTCATTCACATGCAGTGGCTGCGTGTTCATTGTCAACGACGAGAACAGCACATTATCCATCTCGGTAATCGTGCGGCCAGCCGAATGCTTGAAATACATGCCCACTTCCAAATCGTCAAAATATTTTCCAGCCATTCAGTCCTCCATTTCGATCAGGATCTGCTCGCGCTCCACGGTCTGTCCTTGAGTGACATGCACCATCTTTACTTTACCATCTTTCAAAGCCTGCACGCGGATTTCCATCTTCATGGCCTCCACCACCACCAGGGTTTGACTCTTCTTAACCACATCGCCCACGCTGACAGAAACGCTTCGTACCTGGCCCGGCATTGGCGCGATCAATCCCCCGGCATAATC
>JAVBXV010000021.1 GCA_030824405.1 Anaerolineales bacterium
CCCCTCAACTGCTCGATATCATTTCATATGCACGCGGTATAAAAATAATTGCAACCAGCCGCGAAGCATTGCAAATTCCTGGCGAACAGCAATTTCACCTGACCCCACTGTCCCTGCCATACAATAAAACTGCAACCCTGACAGAACTGGAAAACTCCCCCTCCATACAATTATTCATCCAACGTGCCCGCGCCGTTCAACCAGAATTTAAATTGACAAAAGAAAACGCTTCACGCGTAACTGAGATCTGCCACCGTTTAGACGGTTTACCTCTGGCGATCGAATTGGCAGCGGCACGCATCCAGACCCTTAGCCTCACATCCATGCTCGAACAGTTCGACCGCCGCTTTGACTGGCTCACTCGCGGACGCAGAGACACCCCCGCCTGGAGACAAACCCTGCTTGGGGCCATTGAATGGAGCTACAACCTGCTCACAGAACCAGAGCGCATTCTCCTGCGGCGTCTCTCCGTATTTGCAGATGGCTGGACATTGGAGGCCGCTGAACAAATCTGCAGTGACGTTACAATTCTCAAGCATGAAGAAATCCTCGATCTGTTAATGCGGCTGGTAGACCGCTCCCTCGTAGTGGTAGAAGCAGGGGAAGAAAATATTCGGTATAGTTTTCTCGACACCATTCATCATTTCGCGCAAAGAAAACTCATTGAAGCCAACGAAACACCAAAATTTCGCAATCAACACCTAAGCTATTTTTCGAGATGGTCTCAGCAACTTGAAGGTACACTCAACGAAATAGAACCGCTTAAATTAAGAGAAACCATAGAACCAGAACACAACAACATCCGCGCTGCTCTGGAGTGGGGATTGCAGGAAACGTCTCACCACGAAGAAGCTGTATATCTTTTGATCTCAATAGGCGCCATCTGGTTAAGACACAGTCACTTCAAAGAGTCTCTGCAATGGGTCGAAAAATATATTCCGCTATTCGAAAAGCAGGGAAGTATTCAAACGAAGTTACTATACCTTGGGCAGGCGTTATCCTATTGGCGCAATGACATTGAGCGGGCGCTTACCTACGGAACCAATGCAGAAAAGATCGCACGCGGCAACAACGATAAAAACACGCTCATTAAGATCCTATATTATTTTGGCGATATCCATCGGGAAAATAATGATCTCGAAAAAGCCCGCGCCGCCTTAACCGAGTGCATTGCACTATGCCGTGAAACAGATACATCTTCCTACTTGAGCATGTCACTCACAGGCCTCGGGGTAATTCTGTATCATCAGGACAAAAAAGAAACTTCAAAACAAGTGATTGACGAATCCCTGCAAATTGCGATGAAAGAGAATAACCTGTGGGGGCAGAGTTACGCCCTGCGCGTTAAAGCAGATAACCTCCGCCTTGATGGGAAAATCCCAGAGGCATTTTCTGCCTACAAGCAGGCACTGGAAGCATCCCGCTCGATCGATGACCGCATCAGCACGGGCATGGAACTTGCGAATTTATCCCTGCTCGCAAATGTACTTGAAGACTATCCAGCCTGCGGCGAATATGCCAGAGCTGCCCATGCTGTCTTTCAAGCCATTGGGAATGAATACCAGCAGCCATTTCCCTTAAGAATGATGGCCTATGCCGCCATGCACGAAAGGGACCTGACACACGCACGCACACTCTGTATCGAATCCTTGAAAGGCAATCACAAATTGGAGCACAAAACGGGCATTCTGGCCTGTCTGGTTTGCCTGGCACTCATCGAATACGAAGATAAAAACTTTTTCTCCGCAGAAAAGATATTAAGCGTGATCGAACAAGAGACAGGTAACGTACCTCTCTCCCTCATGGAGCCAGATGCAAAGGCATATACACGCCTGAAAGAAAGTATCAATAAAAAAATCCCATCCGCAGATGGGTACAAGGATCTATACGATCTGTTAAATCAGTTAAGAATTGAATAAACCATTCCCCTGTTACGCTTCCACAACCTCAAAAAGTACGGTAAATATCTCATTCGCAATTTTATTCACAGCACAGGAAACCTCAGGGCAAACCACCCCATCCATTTCGTTGGATGCGAGCTGAATACCCAACAGTGAAACACGGCAGTGAAGTTCCAGCATTAAATAATTCATCAACATTGAAATTGGCAGGCTATGAGTAAACGCGCTTGTGCCAGTAACATCACGCGCTGACAGCCAGCGAATCGAGCCAGGGACATCCCCCATATTCGCCGCATCAATGATCAGAACCAGATCGGGCGAAAAGCTGCGGAATTGACCTGTTGTATTTTCAAGAGCCTGCCCAGCCAAAATAACAAGAATATGGTCAACGTCCGCAACAAGCGGAGAATCAAGCAGTTTGCGTGCAACCAACATTCCTGCGGCATCGTCTGCGCACAACTCGTTGCCAACCCCCAAGATCGCCACCTTCGGTGGAGCCTTCAGGTTATTCTTTAGCTGCGTCAGAGACAGGTGCAGCAATGTTTCCCAGGAGTTGGGCAACATCTTCATCTTTTCCATAATAAACTGTAAACTCCTTTCTACTCAAAGCAGCGTTCTCCCAGTCTTTGTTCGACATTCCCAAACATTTAAACCTGCAATTGACAACACACTGGCCGCAACGAATGCAGTGGTCCATGGAATATTTCAGGACAAATTTTTTAGCGGCGCGGTCCAATGTGACCAGTTCAATTGCCTTTGATGGACAGTCTTTTACGCACAAACAACAACCTGTACATGCTGATGGGTCGTAATATAGATCTCCACGAAATCTTTCAGGCGGGTTTTTCTTTACAAAGGGATAGAGCTGCGTGCTGGATTTCTTGAAGAATGACTCAAATACATCTTTAAACATGGCGGCGAGTTTCATAGGCTTAGCCCTTTCCAGAAAGTCATGGCCAGGAACTGTATCAGCACAAGAATGGTTCCGTAGCGCCAC
>JAVBXV010000016.1 GCA_030824405.1 Anaerolineales bacterium
CCAATACAAGGAAAAAAACATGTCTTTAACTTTAGAAAACAAGGTTGCTCTTATCACCGGTGGCTCACGCGGAATTGGCCGTGCCATCGCCATTGAATTAGCCGCACGCGGCGCCGCAGTTGTAGTCAACTACAACAAATCTCCCGAATCTGCTGAAGAAGTGGTCAAAAAAATTCAGGAAGCAGGCGGAAAAGCCGCCGCCGCTCAAGCTGACGTTTCAGATTTCAAGCAGGCCGAAGCTCTGGTGAAGTTCGCAGTAGACACCTTCGGCGACTTAAGCATCCTCGTCAACAACGCGGGCATCACCCGTGACCAGTTAATCATGATGATGCCCGAAACAGACTGGGACACCGTGATCAACACAAACTTAAAGAGCACCTTCAACTGCTCAAAAGCCGCCGTAAAGCACATGATGAGAAAACGCATCGGGCGCATCATCAGCATTGCCTCCGTTGCAGGACAAATGGGAAACCCCGGGCAAACCAACTACTCCGCTTCCAAAGGCGGACAGATCGCATTCACAAAAGCGCTTGCCCGTGAAGTAGCCGCACGAAATATTACCGTCAACGCAATTGCGCCCGGGTTCGTCGATACAGAGATCCTTGATGCAATGACACCCGAAACACTTGCAGCTGCGCTAAAGATGGTGCCTCTCGCAAGAAAAGGAAAACCAGAAGAGATCGCCTACGCCGTTGCATTCCTCGCCTCAGACGAAGCCGCATACATCACCGGGCAAATCCTCGGCGTTGATGGCGGCATGGCAATGATGTAATCACACCAACACTTGAACCACCTAACCCGGAGTAAGTAACCATGGAAGATACACAAGGAAAAACAACCGTTTCCCCCGAAGTGCTCACTACCATCACACGTCTGGCTGCGCTGGGCGTCCCCGGCGTCAGCCGGCTCGCACCCGTTTCAGGCGGCGTAAACCGCTTCTTCAAACGCGGAGCAGGCGATGGGGTCCGCATTGAAACGGAAGAGAACGTCGTTTACATCAACCTGCATCTCATTCTCAAGCAGGATGTAAATATTCGCGAAGTCAGCCGTAACGTGCAGCACAATGTGGCACGCGCAATTCAAGAAATGGTCGGCATGGAAGTGGGTCACATCAACATCCATATCGAAGATATAGAGTACGAGGATCACGAGGCTTGAACGCATGAAACCCCGAACCAGAGCACGCGCGCTCGCTCTGCAAGCACTTTACGAAATTGACTTGTCAGATCATCCACCAGGCGAAGTGTACAAGGCGCGCCTGGAGGAAATTCCGCTCGCCGATGACCTAAACGAATTTGCAAGACAGATCATATTTGGCGTACTGCCACTCAAGCACGACCTCGACCTTCTGATCGCAAAATATGCCCCCGAATGGCCGTTGGATCAGATCGCAGCCATAGACCGAAATATTTTACGCATGGCCCTTTGGGAATTTGCCGCACAGTGCGAAACCCCCATGAAGGTTGCCATTAACGAAGCCGTCGAACTCGCAAAACATTACGGCTCAGATACCGCACCACGCTTTATCAACGGCGTACTTGGCGCACTTGCCGAGCACGAACATGAATTGCAGGAAATTCTAAAGAACAAAACTGCACAACTGATCGAAAAAACGGAACCAGAAGCATAAAATGGAAATTCTTGGCGTCGGCCCATCAGAACTTATCTTCATCATCCTCATTGCCTTGATCATCCTTGGCCCCAAGGATATGCAAAAAGCAGGAAAAACCATCGGAAAATGGATGCGGGACATTGTAACTTCAGACGGCTGGAAAATTTTTCAGCAAACTTCGCGTGAACTGCGCACCCTGCCCACACGCCTGATGCGTGACGCCAATGAAGAATTGAATCAAGTCAACAATCAAATTAATGACGGAATAAAATCCGCTTCAGGCTCCGCCCAGGTCCGCCCAAACAACCCAGGCATGCCGCCACGCTCACAGCCCATACCCTCCGCCCCGGTTGTATTACCAGATAACAAGATCGCACCGCCCCAGGCGGAACCCAAAACAAACGAAGCCGACCAGGAGAAAAATGCGTAAATTTTTCGGCGGCTTGTGGCGGGTGATCACAATTCCCTTTCGACTGATCTTCAATATCATAGCCTTTCCCTTTCGGCCCATAGTCCGTTTCTTCAAGTTCCTCAACGAGGAACCCGAAGAGCGCCCCATCACCGAAGTATTCGTAGATCTCGCCACAAACTCAGACACCCGACAAATGATGTGGGAGCAGGTCGAAGTTCTGCGCATGCATATTCTGCGCGTGCTTGTCGTGCTGGCCGCGGCAGTGATCGCATCCTTCTGGTTTGCCGAGCGATTAATGGAGTTTATGGCCGAACCTGTTGGCGGGCTTTCATCTCTGCAGGCAATTGACCCCACCGAAGGCATCGGGGTTTTTATGCGTGTTGCACTGATGACAGGCATCGCGATCACATCCCCGTACATTGCTTTTGAGATCTGGCTGTTTGCCGCACCCGGCCTGCACTCACGCGAAAAAAAGATCGGGCTGGCTGGCATTCCTGCGGCGACATTTTTCTTTGTGCTGGGACTTGTTTTTACGTTTTATGTTTTACTGCCGCCCGCCATTCCCTTTCTGGGGGGATTCACAAAGATCGAGCAGGCATGGTCGGCGCAAAAATATTTTTCATTAATTACGAACCTGATGCTCTGGCTGGGTTTATTTTTTGAGTTTCCACTTGTCATTTATGTATTGACCGCCATCGGCATCGTTCGGCCAAAACTTCTTGCCGAGCAGTGGAAGATCGCAATCGTTGTCATCTCTGTCATCGCTGCAGCGGTCACACCCACAGTGGACCCGGTCAACATGGGGCTGGTAATGCTCCCCATGATCTTGCTATACTTTCTCAGTATTGGTCTCAGTTATATCGCCTACGCC
>JAVBXV010000015.1 GCA_030824405.1 Anaerolineales bacterium
CCATCAAGGTCGTCGATGGAACCGTCGAAGTCGTCTCTGAAGGCCACTGGAAGCAGCTTACATCCTAATTGGATGTGGGAACTTGTTCATTTTGGATGCCAAACGAGCGAGGGCGCGCAAAATTCCTTGTGGCAGAAGAAGGCGAACAATATGCCAACAGCCGCCCAACACAGCATGCACTTGACTTGGTGGGAGTCTGCGCGTTTTCGAGCGTTTTGCGTGACTTGGAGTTGATTCCGATAAAATAGCGTTGTCTCGTCCCACCCACCAGCAAGTAACGCAAACCGTTAGCCCGCCCCCTGCATAATAAAATAAGGAAAACCATGTCAGAGAAAACTTCAGCCCTTGTAGATTTAAGCCATATCATTGAGAATGGATTGGTTACTTATAAAGGATTGCCTGCCCCTATCATCTGCGATTATTTGAGCAGAGAAAAATCTAAAGAAGTGTATGAAGCAGGCACACAATTCCAAATCGGAAAAATTGAAATGGTGTCGAATACTGGTACATACATTGATTGTCCTTTTCACAGATATGAAAATGGAAAAGATTTATCGGAAGTTGGACTGGAAGCCTTTGCGGATATTGACGGAATTGTCATCCGTGCTGATTATCGAAAAGAACTGGCTATTGGCGCTGATTTTTTCAAGGAAAAAGACCTTCAAGGCAAGGCGGTTTTGGTGAACACAGGCTGGGATACTCATTGGAATACCGAATCGTATTTCCAAAATCATCCGCACCTGACCGCAGATGCTGCCGAATATTTGCAAAAGTGCGGTGTGAAATTAGTTGGTATAGATTCAATGAATATAGATAGTATTCAAGAGAAATCCAGACCAGTACATTCGATTCTGCTGGCATCCGAAATTTTAATTGTTGAACACCTCTGTAATTTGGGTAACTTACCAGATACAGGTTTCACATTCAGTGCTGTTCCGCCAAAAGTCAAAGGCATGGGTACTTTCCCTGTAAGAGCAATGGCGAAACTAAAATAAAAACCGTCTAGTTTTCAAAGGTCAAAAGCGTGCAGCAACCGTCTTGATTATCAAAAATACCAGGGACCTCTCCTGTCCTTTGGACATCTTACTCTAAAGGGGAAGACTCAGCATTGGATGTATTCTGGCTTCGAGTTTTTTCGGCTCCCATGCAGAGTCCAGGCCAGTGCCAAGGTTCACAGTCCACGAGCCCACTCGGGGAGGCACTCTCGGGGACGATGTCGCGAGCCATTAGGCACTTGCACAATAAAACCAAAACAAATGCCTATTTCTCTTCAATGATTATCATTTAGCAGGACAATAAAAGAAATGAAAACACAGTATTACACGGCATCCAGCCTGGATGGTTTCATCGCCACGGAAGACCATTCGTTAGAATGGTTATTCCCATTAGCCGAACTTGAGTCAACAAGTTATCCAAATTTTATTTCAGAAGTTGGCGCACTTGCAATGGGTTCATCAACCTATGAATGGCTGTTACGGCATGTAGTCAAATTTGACACATCAGACGAATCTGCCTGGCTCTATTCTCAACCAGCATGGGTATTTTCCAGGCGAAAATTGCCTGTGCCTGCCAAAGCAGATATTCGATTCGTCCAAGGTGATGTTCAACCAATCCACACTCAGATGAAAGAGGCGGCAGGCGAAAAAAATATTTGGGTTGTAGGCGGTGGTGATCTAGCTGGGCAGTTTTTTGACGCGGGCTTATTAGATGAGTTGATCATTCAAATAGGCTCTGTTACATTGGGCAGTGGAAAACCTCTTTTTCCACGTTATGTTCCAAGTCCCACCTTAAGATTACATTCAGTACAGCGTTTTGGCGATGGAATGGTTGAATTACGGTATGATGTCAATAAGAAAGATTAGAAAAAAAAACACCTGCAAAGCGGGCATTGGACGGTGGAGATGCTGCCGCACCTACAGCAAGTATTTTTCTGGCTTTGATTTTTCCTGCTCTCCAGCAGAGTCCACGAACACAACCGTTGGGCGTTTTCTCCATATCTCTTACATGATTAATTCCAAGGAATATTGGATGAACTTAGACGAAATGCGACTAGATAGTGCCATCAAACAGAAAAAGGGATTACATTTTATTTTAGCATCGATCGTAATATGGAGCGCAGTATTAATTGTTCATTTGACCACGCTTCATATTTTGACGAAAAACCTGCTTACATTTTTCTTTACAGCCCCCCTTATGCCATTGGCATTCATGATTTCAAGAATAATAAAAGTAGATTTCACGAACAAAAATAATCCACTAACTAATTTAGGAGTATTGTTTTCTACAAATCAAATGCTGTATTTACTGATTGCGATGTGGATATATAATGCTGTTCCAGAAAAAATGGTAATGATATTAGCAATGATATTTGGAGCTCATTTGCTGCCCTACAGCTGGCTTTATAAATCAAAAAGTTATCTGGCCTTATCCATTTTCATTCCAATTGCGGCTTTAATCGTAGGCGTTAATTTTCCCCCATATTTTATTGCAGGATTTATGATAGTAGTCGAGATTTGTTTCAGTCTGTTATTAAGTATTGAAGTCAAAAACTTAACCATCATTGGCACAGATGGTTAAGTAAAAAAGCGCAACATCCTTATTGCCTAAAAACGCCCAACAAACTGTCTTGATTGTCAAGGAAGCTAGCCAAATACAGCCCACAACCCCATTCGGGGAGATCGCCCTCAGGGACGACATCACAAACCGTTGGGCACACAAGAAATGGATGGCATAAGATGAATAACTCACATGTTGATGTCAAGAAATCAAAAAGACCATCATCCGTTATTAAAGCACAACTAAAGAAGGATGAGCTTATTGCAGACTTGATCGAGACTCGCAGAAAAATCATTGATATAAGTTCATCTTT
>JAVBXV010000109.1 GCA_030824405.1 Anaerolineales bacterium
CGAGAAACTGCGCACCCAAATCCGCGACCGTGGACAGGGCGTTATGAATGACATCCGTCATTCAGCAGATGCCCGCCGTATTGAATTACGCAATCGGTTGGAAACTCTGCGCGCACCACGAGAGATGTAAATATGTAGGGGCGGCTCACCCTGCCCCTACATGATCGATCTGTAAAACCCCACCACCCTCTTCATATTTGTTTGATACTCCGCGCGTGCGGAAATAATTTTTGCATTCAGACCTGCGGCATTGCGCCGCAGGTCTTCTCTTTTTAATCCCAGCAGGATCGCATCTGCAATTGCCTGCGGGTCATTCGGATTCACCAGCAAACCATTTTGTCCAGGCACGATCCACTCGCGAATCGATTCCAGATCACCCGCAATGGGGAAACATCCGCACGCCATCCCTTCGATCAATGAGTTCGGCGTGCCGTCATGAATACTTGGCGAAACCACAATTTGTGCACCGCGAAACACCTCTCCCATTTCGTTGTACGAAACAGGCGCGAGCAACTCCACCGCATGTTCGATCTGCAATTCTTTTGTCCACTGCACTGCCTGCGCTTCACCCTGCATTGACGAAAAAATAAATTTTGCATCAGGCCGCTTTGCCAGCACCAACGGGATCGATTTGAAATATGCCTCGTTGCGGACATACGCCCGAAACCCGCGCGGATTAATAATGACAGGATTCTTAACAAGCTCTGCTGGCGGATAAAAAACATCGCTTCGGATTCCGCCGTTACCGGGTGTCACCAAAGTGAGTTTTTCTTCGCCCAAGCCCCATTGGCGCGCCAGGCGAATATCGCGTTCACAGTCTGCGTGCAAAGCGGTTACCCGTTTCATCACACGGCGTGTCTGCGCCCCCATCAACGGCGTGGACGGGGCATGCAAGGTAAAGTCATTGCCCCAGATGGAGGCAAGAAACGGAACAGAAGAGTCGCCCAATGCGGCGGCGGCCAGCATGCCTTCGTACGGTACGCGCAAAGCATGCACAAGATCTGGCTGTACTTCTTTGATGAAAGCCGCCAATTTGGGCGCGGAGCGGGAAATGGTCAACGGGCCGAGCCACTGTCTGATAAGCGTCCGCAGGCCGAGGGTGCGGGAAGAGGCGCTGCCAGGGTGGGAAGCCTGCCTTTTGACCGAGCTAAAGGCCACAGGCGTAAATTCCAGCTTTTTAACGGGGAAATCCAGATCACATTGAAAGGTGGAGGCGAGAAAGACTTCATCGCCGCGTTCGGCAAAATAACGGATCCAGTTTTGAGAAATGGGAGAGCGGCCATCGGCCACGAATAGTAGACGCATTAGCCGATTATACCCATACGGGTATGCTATACCCATACGGGCACGGACAGATATACACATTGCCCGTAATCACGAGGCGTAGTATATTTGCAATTCATGAGCAAAAAACGAGTTCTCGTTGTTGAAGACAATATGGATACTTATGAACTTGTGCGGTTCATTCTGGAAAAGAGAGGGTACGAAACTTTTCTGGCCATGAATGGGCGTGACGGGGTCAATGCAGCCATCAAACAGAAACCAGACCTGATCATCATGGATCTTTCCATGCCGCAAATGGACGGCTGGACAGCGACCAAAATAATAAAAGAAGAACCATCCACATCATCCATCCCATTAATTGCGCTGACCGCGCACGCCCTGCCCAGTGACCGAAAACGCGCGCTGGATGCAGGCTGTGATGAGTACCTGACAAAGCCAATGGACATTGATGAACTGGTTGAAACCGTGAATCTGTGGATCAACCGACCCTAATTCGCTGTGGTATATTTAATTCGATAAATTTCAGAAGCTGAAATAAAAATATTTTATTTATTACAGCATTTGTAAATCTTTTTCTAAAGAGGAACTCTATGAAACAAATTTGTGTTGTCGGCGTTGGATACGTCGGTCTTGTAACCGCCGCGTGCTTTGCCGACCTTGGCAATCGCGTCACCGCATTGGATGTAAACGCAGAACGCGTGGAAAACCTGAAGAAGGGCATCATGCCCATCTACGAACCAGGGTTGGATGAATTGGTAAGGCGTAATGTGAAGGCGGGGCGCATCACATTCACAACTTCGTACAAAGAAGCGTTGCAGGGTGCAGAATACGCATTTATTGCCGTAGGCACTCCTTCGGGCGCAGACGGTGAAGCAGATCTACAATATGTGGCCGCCGCCGCCAAATCAATTGCAGAGAATATGACCGAGCCGCTGGTGATCATCAACAAATCCACGGTTCCGATTGGAACTGGTGATTGGGTTTCAGACATTGTAAAAGGCGCCCAGCCCAAGCCTGTGGATTTCTCAGTGGTTTCCTGCCCTGAATTTTTACGCGAAGGCTCTGCCATCAGCGACTTCACCAATCCACACCGCACTGTCATCGGTTCATTGGACAAGGATGCCGCCAACAAAGTGGCGCACCTGCACCTGCCCTTGCGCGCACCGATCGTGATCACAGACCTGCGCACTGCTGAAATGATCAAATATGCCAGCAATGCCTTCCTCGCAACAAAGATCTCCTTCATGAATGAACTCGCCGATCTGTGTGAACTCGTTGGTGCAGATGTAAAAGAAGTGGCCGCAGGCATGGGCTACGATGCACGCATTGGCCGTCACTTTTTGGATGCAGGCCTCGGCTGGGGTGGCTCGTGCTTCCCCAAGGATGTGGAGGCACTCGCCTTCATGGCCAAAGAGAAGGGACTCAATCCACGCATTCTCGACTCAGTGATGGAAATTAATTACGACCGCCGCACAACTGCTGTAAAACATTTGGAAGCCATGGTCGGCGGAAGTTTGAAAGGCAAGACCATCGGTCTGCTCGGCCTCGCGTTCAAGCCAAACACAGACGAC
>JAVBXV010000443.1 GCA_030824405.1 Anaerolineales bacterium
GGACACTCCAAGTCCTTTTACATGGCCTCGGGGCTTTTGCCTGAGGAAAAGCGTTCTGCGGCGCGCGCGCTCTATGCCTTTTGCCGTACGGTTGACGATATTGCCGATGAAGTTGAATCTCAAAAGGACCGCGACTTTGAACTGCAATACTGGCGCGAAATAGTACACACCGCCTCCGCGTCGACCGATGACCTGGTCGCCGCCGCATGGGCAGATACCCTGGTCCGATACCATATCCCGCGCCACTACGCCCTGCAGCTCATTGACGGAGTTGCCCGCGATCTTTATCAAACCCGCTACCAAACCTTTGACGAACTTGCCACATATTGCTATGGAGTAGCCTCCACCGTTGGTTTAATGAGCATGCACATTGTCGGGTTCAATGGACATGAAGCCATTCCATACGCCATCAAACTTGGCGTAGCCCTGCAAATGACCAACATCCTGCGCGATGTGGGCGAGGACTACCGCAATGGGCGTCTCTATCTGCCGCGCGAAGAACTCGCTTTTTACGGCATTCACGAATCTGATATTGCCGAAGGCAAGGTGAATGAGAATTGGCGTCAATTCATGAAATTCCAAATTGACCGCACCCGCCAGATCTACCAAGAATCATGGAAGGGCATGAAGATGCTTGAGCGTGAAGGCCAGTTGGCTATTGGCGCCGCTTCTGTTTTTTATCAGGGTATTCTCGATGATATTGAAAAACATGAATATGATGTATTTACCCGCCGCGCATCCCTGAGCGCTATGGGCAAGATCGCGCGTATTCCATCCCTGTGGTGGAAGATCAAATCCTTATAGATCACAGGCTGGCAAGCCTTGATTGTGTGCATCTCTCTCTCCAGAAGCAGGGCACGGAGTTCTCCGTGCCCTGCTTCCCCTTTAATTGATATACTTTGTCTTGTGAAAAAATACTTTCTTTTGGCCGCTCTTCTGCTTACAAGTTGTGTGCCAGAAGTGAGTGCCCCAATCCCCAGTTTGAGCGTGGAGAGTGAAATGCCCCTTCGTTACCTTGCCCTTGGCGATTCTTATACAATTGGCGAAAGTGTTTCTGAAAGTGAAAGATTCCCAAATCAGCTTGCCAATTTGCTTGAAAAAGATGGATACACTACAGAAGTAACCATCATCGCCCGCACAGGTTGGACAACCAGCGAACTGTGGGAGGGGATCCAAAAGGTGAATGTTGAACCGCCTTATGAACTCGTCTCTCTTTTGATCGGTGTGAATAATCAATACCGTGGATATGATGCGAATATATATCGCGAAGAATTTGTTTTCCTGTTAAACAAGTCGATCGAATATGCTGGCGGAAATGTTGATCGCGTATTTGTCTTCTCGATCCCAGATTGGGGTGTGACGCCATTTGCCACAGGCCAGGATCGGGAGAGGATCTCGGCAGAGATCAATTTGTTCAATTCGATTAATCATGAAGAAGCCGAAAAGGCTGGCGTCCATTATGTGGACATTACGCCGATCTCACGCGAGGCGGTCAGTCAGTTGAATTTGATCGCCGCCGATGGACTGCATCCCTCAGGTGAAATGTATGTTCAATGGGCAGAAGCAGCTTTGCCCGTGGTACTTGAAGCGTTGAAATCGCAGTAAAATTCAGGCATCCCACTTTCAAAGAGGAAACAATGCCCAAGATAAAAGCCATCAATCATGTTGCCGTCGTCGTGGACGATATGGATAAATCCCT
Organism: Anaerolineales bacterium; assembly: GCA_030824405.1. Classification (GTDB taxonomy): domain Bacteria; phylum Chloroflexota; class Anaerolineae; order Anaerolineales; family Villigracilaceae; genus Villigracilis. The sequence goes on from JAVBXV010000443.1 coordinate 1,700, forward strand.
GCATTTCTGGCGCGATGCGCTCGGAATGGACCTGCACGAATTGCGCGATGTGCCTGCTGAAAAATCGCAGATCGCATTTTTGCCGCTCGCTGGCGCAGAAGTGGAACTGGTGATGCCCACCTCAGATGACTCGGGTATTGCCAAATACCTCGCCAAACGCGGGCCAGGGATGCATCACATCTGCCTTGAGGTGGATGACATTGAAGGCATGATGTCTGTGCTCAAGGAAAAGAATATTCGCCTCATCAATGAAGAGCCACGCACCGCAGTGGATGGAAAGAAGTACGCCTTCGTTCATCCAGAGTCTACGGGCGGGGTGTTGGTGGAGTTGTATCAACTGTAAACAAAAAGTCTCTGAGAAAATCTCAGAGACTTTTTGTTTACGAGATCGCCTGACAAAAATATTATTTCAATGCAGGCAAATAATTTTCGTGCAGGCTTGTCATGTGATGATCTACATGCCCCACCAGCATGTGGATCAATGCCCGCGCGCTGACGGTGGCTCCGCTGGCGGTGCCTGTGCGCAGAATGGCCGCTTCGCTCATGTTCTTTATGGAAAGAATATTTGCGCGGCGCAGCAACTCGAATTCATCGATCAAATCATTCAAGTCAGAATTATCGAAACCTGCTTCACGCACATAATCTTCCTGCTCAAAACCTGGCAGTGGAGTCTGGTCATTGCGCGAGATGCGTAACAGACGATACGAAAAGACTCGTTCCGTGTCATTCAAATGGCCGACTAATTCTTTGATCGACCATTCCTTAGCACCAAAACGAAAGCGGGCTTGTTCGTCTGAAAGTTTGCCCAGCACAGATTTGATGTCTTCAATTTGTTGCGGCAGGGCAGCGGCAATATCTTTTTTAGCGAGCGCACGCTGAATGTAGTCATTATAAAAAGTTGCGTATTCATTTGTGTCGGGGGTGGAGATATGTGCGGGCATAAAAATCCTTATAAATTAATAAGATTGGGTTGATCTCGAACAGTTTCGAATCCGTTCATTCGCCATTGATTGATGCCGCCTTCCACTTGGATCAAATTGCGATAGCCGCGGCGATGTAAAACAGAAATTGCGATCATTGAGCGATTGCCACTGGCGCATTGAATTGCCAGAGGTTTATCGGTTGGGAAAGGCAGTTCTTCCCACGGAATG
>JAVBXV010000404.1 GCA_030824405.1 Anaerolineales bacterium
GGATGGGAAAAATTTATAGAAGACCACGAACATCAACGTGAGAATACCGAAAGTGGAAATGGTGACGGCGATCTCGGTGACGTTGGGGGTATAGGTGGTGTAGGGCATGAGGCGCGCGTGGGTCAGCGTGGGGAGCAGAATGTTCCAGCGCTCGAGCCACATGCCGAAGAGCACGAATCCGCTCGCGATCACCGTGGATGTGATGAGGCGGGTCTTCATCCATTGGGTGACGCCGAGCAGGGCGAAGATGAAGAACAAAACGAAGGCGAAGATCAATACGGTTTGAATCACGGGGGCGTCAAGCGCGGGCAATCTCAGCCATAAGAGGAAGAAAATAATGACGGCGATTGCGGTTGCGCCCAAGCCTGTGACCGTTTGAAAAAGCGGATTGCGTGAGGGCTTATCTGAAATAAATTTCGGCGCGACCAAGATCCACGTAGCGGCAATCATCAGGATATTCATGCCCCAGAAGGCGGGCGCGAACTGACCAAATAATTTGGAAGCCATGACGGGGAACTCAAGCGTTTCCTGCTCGGTGACGACGACCAGGGTTTCGTTGAGTGTGAAGTAAAACCAGACCGCGCTCATTACAATGAAGATCCAGCCTAAATTAGTATAGAAAGTTTCGGTAATATATTCTTTGAGATGTTTGTTATATTCACGCGCAAAAGTGGTGGCGATGAAAAGCAAACCGATACCAGAGAAAATTGCACCGACTACAAAGTACGGTCCGAGAATGGTGGACTTCCAACCAGGTTGCACGGTGGTAGAAAATAACCACGAGGTTACAGTGTGAAGTGAAATACCGATCGGGATGATAAAGACCGAAACCACAGTGATGGCTTTTTCAAGCCGCCGCCATTGTTCCTTTGCGCCTGTCCAACCAAGCGAAAGAATTTCATAAAGTTTTTTGCGCCATACAGGAGCAGTGGCGGGGATGGTATCGCGCAGAAGAGCAATATCGGGGATGAGTTGCAAATAGAGCGCGAAGATGGCGGTTAGCAAATAAAGTGTGAGTGAAGCGATATCCCACAGTAAAGGCGCTTGCAGGCGACCATAAATGAGCGTGTACGCCAAACGGTCGGGGCGGCCCATGTCCATGATGATCTGCAAGCCAGCGGTCATCAAACCGAAGACGGTCAATGACTCGGCAATGCGTGTGATCGGGCGGCGCCAATTAACTTTGAGCAATTGCAAGACCGCCGAGATGACCGTGCCCGCCATGCTGATTCCAATTAGAAAAATAAAGTTGACCAGATACGCGCCCCAAAAAACGGGACGGTTGAGATCGGTCACGCCAAGTCCCAACACCAATTGACGGACATACAGCAACATGCCAGGCGCAATGATAATGATCAATGTCGCCAATGTCGTCCAAAATTTACGATCAAATTGATAGAGCGGCGTGAGTAATTCGTCGCGGTCATGTAAGGTGAGATTCTGTTGCATGATTATCCCTCCGCCAAATAAAGAGTCTTGGGATGTGCGCCAGAATCTTCAAGTAAATGTACAGCGCGTAAACTCTTTGATAATTGTGAAACTGTGCTATCGGGATCATCGAGGTCACCGAAGAAACGCGCCTTGCCAGTGCAAGTCTGCACGCAGGCGGGCACATATTCATCGGGGCGGAAATCGCGTCCTTCAACTTTGGCTTGTTCACGCGCCTTCACCAGACGATGCACACAGTAAGTACATTTTTCCACCACGCCAGTCGGACGCACAGCGGGACCTTCGAGCGAGCCATTCACGCTGAGTTGATCGGGGTTGCGATATTCAGCCAGTGTCTCTTCCCATTGCGGCTCGAACCAATTGAAGTAACGCACACCATACGGGCAAGCCACTGTGCAAAAACGACAGCCGATACAACGGTTGTAATTCTGGCGCACAATTCCCTCTTCATCGGTGAATGTCGCCTGCACAGGGCAGACCTTTACACACGGCGCATTTTTGCAATGCATACATGGGCGCGTGGAATAATGTGTTTTTACATTCGGGTACTCGCCCTGGTCAGGTCCGAGATGCACAGGCAAAGGGAACACATCGTTCCAGCGCATTTCGCGTCCATTCTTCGCTTCTTCAGGGCTGACAACAGGCGTGTTATTTTCCATGCGGCAGGCAATACTGCAACCCTGGCACGCCACACATTTTTCGAGATCAATTACCATACACCAATCAGTCATGTTGTTCTCCTATTTGGTAACCTTCACGCGCGTATTTGTAAAAGAAGCCAACCCCGTCAACGGCTCAGAAGCAGGATTTAATATCTCAAGCCCGTTGACTCCGCGCCCCTTCGCGAAACGTCCTACCGCAGTATGACCTTGATTGAACGGCATATTCACCACATCTGGATGAAGACCCGCAACCAACTTAACTTTGGTGCTGATTGCGCCAAATGGGCTTTCAATTTTCACCCGATCATTTTCCACCAACCCCAACTTGTGCGCGGATTCTGGATTCATCTCCAGCCATGAGTCCCACGTTTCACGCACGGTCATGCCGCTGATCTCCTGCATGGATGGCATGTTCGCCGTGTCACTGCGTGGTCCGAGACTCATCAATGTGACAATGTTCAGCATGAACGGATATTGCGCTTCGTCGCCTTGAAATACGGTTGCTTCATAATGCGGCAGAATTGCGCCATCACCAGATTGTGAAATGCCGAGTTTGGCGAGTTCATCTTTCTTCATCTCGCCGAGGAAACAATTTAGTTCGCGGCTGTATAAGTCAAAGTAACCATCACGCGGCGCATTCAAACGTTCCGCGCCGACAACGTTCTCGATCCAATGCTGACTGCCGCGTTTGGCAAAGCGATAACCAGGGTTGAACCACACGCCCAATTCCTTGAGCAGTTCCCAATCCGCGCCGATGTCTTTCAAACGGAATTGCAAAACTTCTTCGTAGGATTTCCACGCGAAGGCTTTCGCAACTGTCCCGCCCATTGACTCGGCTACTTTCAAGAAAAAGTCACCCGTGTTCATCGTGTCATACAAAGGTTCGACCACAGGCTGATAAAGTGAAATGCCAGGATAACCAAGTCCTTCGATATGGTCATCGCCCCAGCGTTCAAGGAAGGTCGGTTCGGGCAGAATTAGATCAGCAAGTTCTGCGCTCTCATCTATAAATGAAGAGAACGAAACGACAAAGGGAACTTTTGCAAATGCGTCTGCAAAGCGTTTGCCGCCTGGGGTTTCAAAAGCGGGATTGGCGTCATATAAGAACAATGCCTCAACAGGTGCGCCTTCCAAAATTTGATCGGCAACTGATTGATAGGAATTTCGTCCAAGCGGAAATTTGCTTCCCGCGCCATCTATGCGGGCAGTAGCCAAACCTTTTTTCGCAACTGAGTCAGTCGGGAGTTTTGGATAATCCACACACGGCATGTAACGCTGAGTCATCACGCCGCCCGTTGACTCGATACTGCCGACCAGCGCATTCAACATGTGAACAGCCATCGCCGTGTATACGCCGCTGAATCCGCCGTTGAGCAAACCGCCCTTGCCAGGCATGATCGCAACCGCAGGACCATTGCCCGCGAATTCACCCGCCAGCCGCGCAATCGTCGTGGACGGGATACCCGTCATCTGCTCGACGCGGATCGGGTCATAATTTTCCAAAACAAAATCACGGAAGCCTTTGCGTTCCCCGCCCGAAGCAAAGTTATCAAAGCCGAAACAATAATTCTTGACGAAGTCCGCATCCACCAAACCAGATTTGATGATGACATTCGCCATGCCCAACGCCAGCGCCGCATCGGTGCCAGGCTTGATCGGAATCCACTCATCGGCTTTCGAAGCGGTAATGCTTTGGCGCGGATCGATCACCACTACCTTGCCGCGAGTCGCACGTCCGCGGCGCAGGAAGGTGTAACCAGAAATTGTGCGCTGTGGATTGCTTCCCGCTTCTAAAAGATTCGCGCCGAATGAAATCACATAATTCGCATTTTCAAGATCATACGCGGGCAAGCCATAAATGCCTTGCGTGAGATACATGCCCAATTTCGCGGCGGCAATATTCAAACTTTCGTGTGAGATAGTATTGGGCGAACCGACTGCTTCCATGAAACGAGTCAGGAAGGAGCGCATTTGTCCGCGTGTATCGCCGTGCATCAGAACAGCCTGTTCGGGGTGACCCGCTTCGCGCAAGCCGTTTAATTTTTGAGAGACAGTTTGGATTGCTTCATCCCACGTGATGGGAGTTGTCGCACCAGTGGCGCGGTCACGTTTAAGCGGAGAGGTTAATCGATCGGGGTTGTAAAGCAATTCGGGAGCGGCTTGTCCCTTTGGGCAAAGCGCGCCCTGATTAACGGGGTGCATCGGATTGCCTTCGAGTTTGACCGCTTTGCCATCTGCCACGCGGACAATAATTCCGCATCCCGCAGAACACAGGTGACAGGTGGAGGCGACAAATTTTTCTTCGGAAGCCGTTTTAATTTCAGCGTTTGCCTTGGCAGACATCACGTTTTTCAACGCGCCCAGCGCTGCCGCTGAGCCAGCCGTTACACCGCCTACTTTTAGAAAATCACGTCGTGAAAGTGGTTTTGTCATTAGTTACCTCCGCAGAAAACAGAGGTTGATTGCGCTGTGCATTTGAACGCAGGCGATTCAAGCGGATAACTTGACGGAGGAATTTCAGCCTTGCCAGTTGCAAGTGAAACGGTGTAATCGATCAGCGCCTGCAATTGCGCATTGGTGAACATACCTTCAAAAGAGGGCATTCCGCTATTCAATCGTCCACGTAAAATATTGGTGCGAATTTTGCTCTCTTTCACGCCAGTGTTCTTAATGACCCGCCCAAACAAACCTTCACCGTACATTCCGTGACAGGTGGAGCAGGCGATCTCAAAGAGCTCGGCACCATCGTCCACACCGGGAGCAATCAACACACCAGGAAGAAGCGGTATTTCATCCGCTTTGCCCTGCGCTGCCCATAATGCGCCGCGCAAAGTACGCGGTCCGCCGCCACCCGGGTTGACATGACACACCGCACACGCTTCGCCTGTGCGGTGGGAATATTCAGGTAAGGCATGAACCGAATTTGAGGAAGATGATATTGCCAGCAAAATAGAAAGCGCAATGCCAGCGATTGCCAATAATTGCAAGTAATGAATGAGCCATGGTTTTAGTTTCATCAGCGCGCTCCTAATAGAAACTTCCAGGGGACTTGCGCCCCCTGGAAGGGTAATGCCGATATAAATTATTCGATGGGTAGAGTTTGAATGTAGGCGAGGATGTCGATGAGATCCTGCATAGACCAGGACATGTGGCGTCCTGCGGTCATGACTTCACCGGGTTGGCCGTTTTGAATCTTGTTCAAAACTTCCCATGGATTGTCTGCCGAAACGGTTCCGACAAATTCCACGCCTTCGCCGTCGTCGAAGTCAACAGCTTTGCCGTCTTCGCCGTGGCAAGCCAGACAATTGCTTGCGTAGAGAGTCTCGCCGTTAGCCGCATCGCCGTTGACAGTCTTGTCGTCGTTGATGTAAGGAGTCATGTCTTCAACCTGCTGCATGAAAGCGACCAAAGCGTTCAACTGATCGTCGTTCATATAAGAGGAGAAGTCATGGTCGCCAGTCTTCATGGCTGCGAGCAATTCTTCGGGGGTCTTGCCAGCGGAGGAAATAATGCCGGGGAAGCCAGTGAGATGTGAGCCTGAGCCATAGCGGCCATCTACACCTTTGTAATCCCAACCGTGACATTCCTTACAGCGGTAGGTGTCATTGCCAGTGCGGGTGTTGGTGGTCTGAGTTGCCCACAATGGGAAATCTGTAGTCATGTCGTCAGCGCCAATGGCTGCGATCCAATTGTCATAAAGACGTCCGCCTTCGGCTACAGGGCTGGAGGTGGGCAGGGTCTGGGCATAGGTCAACAGGTCAATATATTCCTGATCGGTCAAGCCAAGGTCAACAAGCGCAGGCATGTCGGCAACCTGAGGTTGACCAAAGCGGGCCTTGTGGACAAATTCCCATGGGTTATCAATGGCAATCGTGCCGTAGTATTCAGTTCCGCTCTCGTCTCCAAAGTTGAGTACGAGACCTTCGGGTCCGTGGCAATCGACACAGTTTTCGCCGTAGATAGCTTCGCCAGCAGCAGCATCGCCGCCAACGGCAGCTTTGTCAGTGATGAATGCGGCGGAGTCAAGCATGTTTTCGCTGAGGAAGAGGGCAATATCGGTCAAAGCCTGATCATCCATGTAAGCGGAAAAATCATGATCGCCAGTCTTGAGAGCAGACAAAATTTCATTGGCATCTGTTCCAGCAACCTGTAACACGCCTACGAAACCAGTCTGATGTGAACCGCCGCCATAAGCGCCTTCCACACCTTTGTAGTCCCAACCGTGACATTCCTTACAGCGCCAGGTATCCTTGCCGCTGCGGGTGTTGGTGGTTTGAGTTGCCCACAAAACCTGATTCTCAGCGGGGGTTTCTACGCCGAGAACTTTGATCCAGTCATCATAGAGCAAACCGCCGCGGATCGGGTCACCGCTCAAGGCAACCGGGGCTTCAGTTGCAGCACCTGGGGCTTCAGTCACTACTACGGCAGGGGCTTCAGTTGATTGTCCACCGCAGGCCGCTACAACAAGCACGAGGCCAATGACAATAACGAAAAGAGAGAAAATACGTTTATTCATCTACATTCTCCTTATGAAATATTGAATTAACATACTGGTGAATCCGGCAATATTAATCTGCTGCTAAGATACCATCCATGCGCATCCACGAACTGTCTCTAATTGTCTCAATTGTGTCCCTGTTTGAAATTGGATAGAGCAAAGAGCTATAATTTATTTAATGAAACCAAACCTGTTTACGTGGTTAAACAAAGGCCGCTTTCTGGACCTGAATATTTTGCAATGGGCAATTCCGCTCTTTTTGGCAACCACAGCCACTGTTTTTGAATTTGTGGAACATGGCTTGGAAGGGGAATTGAGTTTTGACCTGGCGTTCATGAGCGAGACCATCATCTTCGGTTTGATGGGCCCTGTCATTGTTGGTTTTATTATTGCCTGGATGCGCGAACTGGTTAATGCTGAAAAACAGGCCGTTGCCGAGGTTCATATTTTGAACCGTGAGCTGGAAGCCAAAGTAACCGAACGTACCTCCGCACTGGAACAGCGCAACGCAGAATTAGATAAAGCCAATATCGAACTTCAAAAATTAGATGAAATGAAATCTGAATTTGTTTCACTCGTCAGCCATGAACTGCGCGCGCCGCTCACCGCCCTCAACGGTGGACTTGAAGTTGCGCTGCAATCAGCTGATAGTCTTTCACCGGCTGCGCGGCACACCCTCGAAGCGATGATGGATGAAAGCGCCCGCCTCACCCAATTTGTCCAAACTATTCTTGATATTTCCCGTCTTGACGCAGGCCGCCTCACCCTTAATCTGGGGCCTGTTGCTGTTTCCCCGATCCTTCACCGCTCCGTTGAAGTAGTACTTGGAACTCGCCGCGAAATTAAATGGAACCTACCGTCTGAAATTCCCCCCGTTTGGGCTGACGAAATTTATTACGAACAGATCATCCGCAATCTTTTGCGCAATGCCGATAAATACTCCCCGCCTGAAATGCCCATTGAGATCACTGTACGCCTCAATAAAACAGACGTCCATGTTGAAGTGGTGGATTATGGCGCAGGCATTCCGCTCGAATCGCAGAATAAGATTTTTGAGCGATTCCAGCGCGGGTATGGCGGTGAAAGCGCTCCTCCAGGCTGGGGACTGGGTTTGTATTTTGCAAAAAAACTAACCGAGGCTCAAGGCGGCGTACTCACATTGCAATCCCCATATTGGACCTCCCCCGATTCGCCCGGTTCCTCTTTTTCCATTGATATGCCCATAGTGTCAGATGAGCCAGAGGAAAAAATCAATGTCTGAAGTACTAATGATCGATGACGATCAAAGCTTAAGCAGCCTCCTTTGTGAATTTCTCAGCGGTCAGGGATACACCACCCGCTGCGCCGATAACGGACGCGCCGGTTTGCGTGAAATGTATGAGCGCAAACCAGATCTGGTCATTTTGGATGTTACCATGCCGCAAATGGATGGATGGGAAACGCTCAAGCGTATCCGTGAAATAAGCGATGCTCCGGTCATCATGCTTACCGCCCGCGATGAAGAATCAAACATCCTGCGCGGCTTCTCGCTTGGCGCAGATGACTACGTCACCAAGCCATTCTCTTTTGCTCAATTAGCGGCTCGGATCAAGACTGTGCTGGCACGTAAAGGCGGCTCGCCCAGCGGTGAACATCTTATCTCAGGCAGCCTCGAAGTGGATATCCCGTCACGGCGCGTCACCCGCGGTGGCGACACGATCAGTTTGACTCCCACTGAATTCAACTTGCTCATAGCGCTCATGCGCCGTCAGGGAGAAGCCCTGTCCAGCGAAGAACTGGCGCGCCAGGTATGGGGACCGCAATACGCCAACGAAGTCGGCTTCGTCCGTCGCTACGTCTGGCACCTGCGCCAAAAAGTGGAAGTAGATCCTGAGAACCCGCAATACATTCACAACGAGCGGGGGTTTGGTTATAGATTTGAAGCGGCAGATAAATTATCTAACAGAGGATAGTGTAAGCACTGTTGTATGGTGACAAACCCTGTGAGTCAAAAAGATTGGTTTTCTAAATGAGGTTTTCTGACTGGACGAGTCTTTATTTAAACGCTCATGTGTCTTGTGTCAGAACTTGTGGGACAAAAAGAGCGAATCGCTAAGGCGTAGTCTTCTTCACCAATTTAGGTTTATGCAGTAAAGATATGAGTTGCGAGATCGCGGGTTCGTACAAGGGAACGGACCCGCGGAACGTAACTTTTTTACATACTAATTTTTTAGGGGAGAAGCCGTCAAAAAGCAACAAAAAAACCACCATTTTAGGGCGGTTTTTTTGTTTAATTTTCCTGCGGTCCCGACGGGGATCGGCCCCGCGGAACGTAACATTTTCGCATACTAACAATGAGTTGAATTTTGAGTCTTTGTAGGTCATTTCTTCTATAAAGACAGGCAGATTTTATACGGAGTGATAAAGAATGTCAAGCAATTGGTGGGGGAGTTCGTTAAAGTCGGGACAAATGTCCACTCATGACACAAGTGGCTACTTCCTTTTTTTCAGCCATTCGACTTTAGCAAGTTTGGTAGCCTCTTCAAATTAGGGGTCCTCGATCATAATCGAACCATTGGCTTTTTGAGCAGCGATCAAGACAAAAGCATCCGCATATAAAATGGGGTAATTAGTTATGACGTGAGCAGCACGATAGGGCGGCGGTTTTCTTTTTAGCAGCTAAAACACCTTTTTGAGTGTGTCTGAAATCACCTGACTGAGCTGATCAGATGACGAAATAGTTTCCATAATCTGTATCTGTTGGCTGGCAATAATAGTCTGGGCGGCGGCCAGAAATTCTTCTGTTTCCTGCAAGTGGGCGGGGTGGCTTAAGATGAAACCGATTAATTGAGACGCATCAGAAAATTGTTCCCGCTGCACAAGGATAAACACCAGCCCGGCCAGCGTATCTAACATGTCGGGAATCAGGTCTGCATCTCTTGCGCAATCAATGGCGTGACCGTAATGGTATTTAGCCATGTCGTATTCATGCAGCTGCACTGCGATATGACCAAGATTATTTTCTGCAATGGCAATGCCGCGCTTCATGCCTAATGTGGAAAACAGGGCGCCCGCTTTATAATAAAATGGTTTGGCCTCAGATGGTTTTTCCTGAAGCCTTTTAATTTCACCTAAATTAAGTAACGCGCCAGCCATTGCATGACTATCCTTCCATTGCCTGCCAAGGTCGAGGCTTTCCTCCAGATACTTTTGCGCTTCATCAAATTGGGATAGCATCGTATGGATTGTGCCCAATCGGTTGGTGGCAAGGATTCTTCCCTTCAAATCCCCGATTTGGCTATAGACAAGATAGGCATCATAAAAGGACTTTCTGGATAACTCATAATCTCCCAGGGACATGTTATTGAGCCCGCTGATAATGTGGAGCCTGGCAGATATATCCTTGTCAGAGTCTGGGTTTTCGCCCAAGATCTCACGTGCGTTTACCAGTCTGGAAAGTGTATTACGATAGTTTCCTTGTACACGATCAAGGTCTGCCAATAGCCCAAGGGCCAGCGCTTGTTTGCCTTTGTACTGTTCCTTGCGTGCCTGTGCCAGTCCTAACTCAAGCAGTCGGCCAGCGTCTTTATAGTTTCCTTTTTTGTACAGCACTTCTCCAAGGGTCAAGAGAAAATCAATTCGTATTAGATCATCCAGTGCAGATGCGTCTAACAGATTATCAAAGATTGAAATCAGGTCAGAAATTTTGTCTGCATCCTCCGCCTGCTGGATGGATTCAATTAATTGTTGAATTTTAATTTCAGACGAAAGATCATTGTTGTCGCTCATCCATACCCTCACTCAATAATTTAAAAATTTAATAGGCTGTATTCAGTACAATATTTTTGAGCACCCTGTATTCATCCTGACAGTCTGGACACATATCCAGATGATGCTGAACCAGCGGCATCAGTTTGCTGACGTCTTCTCCATGTGCGGCGAGTTCGGCAAACTGATCAAGAACAGCAAAAACTTCTTCACAGGTCAGTTCAATATTTTCGGTGTTAGACAGCATGGTGAGCATCTTCTGCATTTTCTCAGATGTCTCCTCCTGATTTCTGATTGAAACGGGAGGAGCACTGCGCTGTTTAATGCCAAAAATTTTTTGAAATATTTCTTTAAATTTCATGATAACTTCCTTCTACGAGTAGATAACAATAACCCTAAAATATCTTACTTGCCAACTTGCTCAAACATAGCCAAGACTTGCCGTGGCGTAAGCCCATCTTTTTCCAGACGATTTTTAAGCCGCAAACGCGCGTCATGCATTAGCTTATAGAGAGCGTTTCGGTTCATGCCAAGTCGCTCCGCCGCTTCCTCCAGAGGAAACCCCTCCATGATCGCCATCATCGCCTTGCGCTGTTTGTCCGTTAATTCTTCCATGATGATCTGATTGATGCGTTTCATCATATCTTTGCGGTCCACCTGATCTTCCATGCTTGGCTGATGATCTGGCAGTTCGCGATAGGAAAGATCCATATCCTCATTTGTACTCATTTCAGGCAGAGGAACCTCGCGCCAGCGGGCACGGCGTAATTCGGTAAGTGCCGCACGCACGGCAATTTTGTGAGCCCATGTGGTGAATTGACTGCGCCCTTCAAACGTACCCAGGTTTGCCAGCACACGTACAAGAGTTTCCTGCACAACTTCTTCGGCCAGAGCCTCGGCTTCCGGGCTGTTGGGGGCGATTCTTCCTGCAATGGCATACGGCAGTCCGCGAAGGATAATTGCCCGCAAATCACTTAATGCATCCGCCTGCCGTTCCCCGTCAGCGCTTAAGTCCGAAATCCATTCATTGTTGGTTCGTTTTTCCATGCCTGCATTATAAATCACAGGTAATAGTTTGAACGTGAATGCCATCCCAGATAGATACCTGCAATGGAGAAAAGCATGATACCAACATTAACAACCAGCCAAATGATCGAAGTGGATCGTGCCATGATCGAGGAGTACCACATTGAGTTAATTCAAATGATGGAGAATGCAGGTCGTGCCTTGGCAGAACTGGCGCGGCGTCAGATGCGAGGAGTACAAGGCCGCAGTGTAGTCATCCTCTGTGGACACGGGAACAATGGCGGGGGTGGAATGACCGCCGCACGTCATCTGCATAATTGGGGCGCAAATGTTTTCATCGCCCTCACTAAATCAGCGGATGAATTTAGCGGCGTCCCTGCCCATCAATTGGATATCTTACAGCGTATGAATATTCCCATCGTGGATTCCGCTTCGCTTCCTGCGACCGTTGACCTGATCCTCGACGCAATCATTGGCTACAGCCTGAGTGGACATCCACACGGCTTGGCGGCAGAATTAATAAATTGGGCGAATGAAAAACATGCACCGATCATCTCTCTGGATACGCCCTCTGGTTTGGATACGACCAGTGGACAAGCATACGACCCCGCGATCCGCGCGGCCTCTACATTGACTCTGGCTTTACCAAAGCAAGGTTTGTTGAATCCGCAAGTGAAGCCTTATGTTGGCGAACTGTATCTTGCAGACATCAGCGTTCCGCGTGAGTTATATGAAAGAATGGGGATTTCCGTACCGCTTTTATTTGCAGATAATGCCTTGATCCTGGTGAAGCATGCCTGAATCGATAGTCCCGCCGCTTAACAAAAGCAAAGTACTTGCATTGATCGCCTGGGTGATATTGCTGGCGGGATACTGGTGGTATACAAGTGCAAATGGGTTAACCCCAGCGCAGACCGTGCAGATATTAATTGATTTTGTTTCTGACAGTCCCTACGGGTTGTTGATTTACATTTTGATCTATATGATTCGTCCAGTATTTTTATTCCCCGCCACACTGGTGACAATGGCGGCCACATATCTTTATGGACCTGTTCGCGGCATCGGGTACGCTTTGATTGCCTCCAACTTATCTACGCTGATGGCGTTTTTGATCGGACGGTTTTTCGGCAGTGCTTTTCTCTATAATCTTGAAAAGAATGCCCTGGTCAATCAATATGCTGATCGTCTGCGCAAGGATGGTTTCCAAACAACACTTATCCTGCGTTTTCTTTTTCTACCCTATGATCTGGTCAGTTATTTTTCTGGCTTTCTGAATATTGACCTGCGCTGGTTTATGCTCGCGACTGTTTTAGGCAGTATTCCTGGAACAATTTCTTTCGGAATGTTGGGCGCATCCATTGAAGGTGACTTTGCGTCACACTCAGTCACTCTTGATCCGCTTTCGTTGGTGATCTCGGCTGTGATGTTCGCCGTGAGTATTGGCTTGTATCGTTTTGTCCGTTACCGTGAGAAAAGCGTCGTTGATATTGGGTAAGGATTTGAGCAGGATTGGTATCACCAGTATAGGTTCTAAAATTCAGTTCAAGGAATAACTCTATGGATCTGGCAAATATAACAATCGGGCTGGCTTTTGTTGCAGGCTTGGCCTCTTTTCTCTCGCCGTGTGTATTCGCTTTGGTTCCTGCCTACGTTGGATATTTAGGTGGACGTGCAGTAGGCGGGGAAGCAAACGAAAATAATCGCTGGGTCACATTCACACATGGGCTGGCTTTCGTGCTGGGCTTCAGTATTGTTTTTGTCACCCTGGGTGTTGCCGCCTCGATGATAGGCAGGTTTGCCTATGACTTCCACTTCGTACTGACGAAGATTGGCGGCGTTGTTATCATCATCTTTGGCTTGCACATGATCGGCATATTCCGAATCAAATTTTTTGAATACGATACGCGCATCCAACAACTGCCTGACCGAAAATGGGGCTATCTCTCGTCCGCGTTTATGGGCGTTATCTTTTCAGCAGGCTGGTCACCTTGTGTGGGACCTGTACTCGGCGCCATTCTTACGCTGTCATTGAACGGCGGCTCGATCTCGCAAGGCATCTCATTGCTTTCCGCGTATTCAGCAGGTTTGGCAATTCCTTTTCTGATTGCCGCGCTGGGTGTTGGCTGGGTATCCAATATTCTCAGGAAATATGGCAAAGTGACCCACTACGTTGAAATCGGAATGGGCGTACTGCTTGTGATTGTTGGCATATTTTTGTTAACAGGCATTTTTGGACAACTCGCTCAGGCAGGACAATTCTTCCTCGTGGATTTCGGTTTATAAAGTAAGGGAACCGATTATGTTGGAGTGACAATAAGTAAGAAAACCATGCGGGTTAACCTCTTGATTCTTGAAAAAAAGGAGTAATAAAAAATGAATAAACCTATCCATGTAAGTGATGCTGAATTCGATGAAAAAGTTTTGAAGTCCACCACCCCAGTAGTTGTGGATTTTTGGGCACCCTGGTGCCAGCCCTGCAGAATGATCGCGCCTGTGCTTGAAAACCTTGCAGGGGAGTATGCGGATAAAGTGACCATCGCCAAAGTTAATACAGACGAAAACTCGGCATGGGCAATGAAATATGGTGTTCAAGGAATCCCTACACTGCTCTTCATCAAAGATGGAAAAATTCAAGACACCGTTGTTGGAGTGACTTCGATTGCAAATATCAAAGCCAAGATGGATATATTACTAAAAGCCCCAACTGGAGCGTAACTTTATGACGAGCGAGCAAAAGAAATACGATGTCGCCATTATCGGTTCTGGCATCGGTGGCTCCACTTTAGCCAGCGTTCTATCCCGTCAGGGGCTGTCTGTGATCGTCTTTGAAGGCGGACAACACCCGCGCTTCACCATCGGCGAGTCGATGATCCTTGAAACATCCGAAGCCATGCGCGCGCTCGCGGAGTTTTATGATGTACCGGAATTGGCGTATTACAGTTCGGAGAATTTTTACAACTATATCGGCACACAGCATGGGGTGAAACGTCATTTCAGTTTTGTGCATCACACCCCTGGCGAACATATAGATGTCCGCAAAACCCTGCAAGCCGTGATTCCCAAAATGCCCTACGGACATGAAATTCACATCACCCGCCAGGACTCGGATTATTTTCTGACCTCGGTTGCGATCTCTTATGGCGCAACCATCCTGCAAAATACATTTATCAAAGACATCAACGTCCAGCCTGACGGCGTGGAAATCATCACCAGCAAAGATAAAACATATCAGGCAGAATACATCATCGATGCGGGCGGAATGAAATCCATCCTCGCCCAGAAATTTGACTGGCGCCACCGTGATCTGAAATCTCACTCGCGCACGATTTTCACACACATGATCGATGTGCCTGGCTTCAATGATGTCACCATGCCACATGAACAGTTCGGACATCCCTATCCGCTTTCGCAAGGCACGCTTCATCATATCTTCAAGGGCGGTTGGCTGTGGGTCATCCCTTTTAACAATCATCCCGATTCAACAAATCCTTTATGCAGTGTTGGGTTGCAACTCGACCCGCGTTTATATCCACAGCGCGATGACCTGACTCCTGAAGAAGAGTTTCGCGATTTCATCAAGCAATTTCCCGACATCGAAGCGCAACTGAAGAATGCGAAACCAGTTCGTGATTTCATGCGTATTGACCGCTTGCAATATTCCGCGCATCACATCGTCGGGGATCGGTTTGCATTGCTCGCACACGCGGCAGGCTTCATTGACCCGCTCTACTCCAAGGGATTGTATGTCACGCACGCGCAAATTTTTCTGATCGCAGACCTGTTGATCAAAGCCAAAAAAACAGGCGATTATTCTGCCGCGGCATTTGCTTCACTTGAACCGATCACGCTGGATTACATCAACATGCATGATCGTTTGGTGGCGAGTTCATTCAAGTCGTGGCATAACTTCAAACTTTGGAATGTATATGAAGTACTTTGGCTTCTCGGCGCATATCTTGAATATTTGAGTCTCGTCACCAATCGCTTCCGCGCCAGTAATCGGGATGAATACATCCAACTCATGCAGGGACATAAACTCGCAGGCGGCGGTTTTCCGCTCTTCTTCGAGATACAGGAAAAAGTTGACGCATTGATGGATCAGGTCAACCCTGAGAATGAAGCGGATGTAGATCGCACTGTCGCTGAGATCAAAAAACTATTCGAACAATTTCCGTGGATGTCATCCGCATTCAAAGATCTGCTCAACGGAAAAAATCATCTGCCCGATAATAAAATAAGATTCAACCTGCTCAACCGCCGTGTTGGTTTCATGGGCAGCGGCGAATATCGCAAACATTTCTTTGGTGAAAAATCCATGCTGGTTTTGTTGAAGAAAGCCATCGAAGATCAAATGCGTTATTCCGTCTCCACGTTAAATCGCAGACGCAAAACTCAAGCCCGCCTTGCGTGGCAGACCGCTAAAAAATAAATGTTTGATACCTCTCTTCGTCGTTTCAAAGATCATGTTGGCGCGCCCCTGGCGAGACGCATGAATCGCGTCTCGCCAATTTTTATTTCCATGCTGGCGCTTGTCGTTGGACTGCATTCAGCCTACAGCGCATATAAACAACAATATATTTTGGCATTCGCGCTTTGGATCTTCAACCGCATTCTGGATGGACTTGATGGCTTGATCGCACGCCTGCATCAACGTCAAAGCGACTTCGGCGGATACGTAGACATCCTGACTGATTTTGTGATCTACGCCACGCTTCCCATCGGACTGGTAATTGGTTCGCCTTCGAACGAGCATTATCTTGCCCTGAGTATTTTGCTCGCATCCTTCTACGTCAACACTGCCTCATGGATGTATCTCGCCGCCATTCTTGAAAAACGCGCCTTGCATACTTCTGATACGCAAACCACGATCGTCATGCCTGCAGGCATCATCGGCGGATTTGAAACCATTATCGCCTACGGAATATTTTTATTGTTCCCTGCGTATATCACCATTCTGTTTTCCATCTTCGCCGCGCTGATATTCATCACCATCACTCAACGTCTCATCTGGGCGAAACAAAACCTGACATTTGGCACTGAAACACATGACACTTAAATTCAACTCCCTCGCCCCCAACTTCACACTCCAAACTGTCGAAGGTGAGCAAGTCACCCTCAGCGAAGTTCTCAAAAGCGGAAACGCCCTGCTTGTCTTTCTTCGCCACCTTGGCTGAATACCTTGCCGCGAACATGCCGCACAGTTGTGCGCGCGCCAGCAGGAAATAGCAGGCTTGAATACCCGCGTCTTCATTATTTCATTTGGCACGCTTCCCGCGCTCCAGCAATGGATGAATGAAACTTGCGGCACGTTTGATGTCTTGCTCGACAGAGACCGCACCGTTTACAAAGCCTACAAACTCGAACGCTCACGACTTCGCTCGCGTAGTCCGCGCACGATCTGGCTTTACTTTACCTATTGGCTTCAGGGCAGAAAATTCCACGACTCACACGGCGACGATACCACTCAACTCGGCGGCGATTTTATCGTGGACAAAAACGGCATCCTGCGCCTTGTCTATCCCAGCCACGATCCCGCCGATCGTCCGCCTGTAGACGATCTACTCAGCGCGTTGAAAAACCTGTGAACACAGTCCCTACGCATCTCGTCGTCAACGCCGCCATTGAGAAAAAATTTGGCAAAAAATTCAACATCGCAAGATCAGCATTTTTATGGGGATCGGTTGTGCCCGATATTCCATTAGGTCTGCT
This sequence comes from Anaerolineales bacterium, assembly GCA_030824405.1. Lineage (GTDB taxonomy): Bacteria > Chloroflexota > Anaerolineae > Anaerolineales > Villigracilaceae > Villigracilis. Next base: position 17,092 of record JAVBXV010000404.1, read on the forward strand.
TTCGCTGGGATTTATTTTATACAACCGTTACATCGCCGATCCGCCCGTATCTGGGATGGCGCACGGCGCGTTCGACAACCTATATTTCAACAATCCCTTTTGGATCGCCAGTCATAATTTATTACATTCACCCACCGCGCTTATCATCTATGCCATATTTCTTTGGCGCTTCTTCAAACAGCCCAACACGCGCGGACATGGGTGGCTGTGGTTCGTATTCGGATGCATGGTTCATTCCACCATTGATATCCTCACTCACTTCAACGATGGCCCTGTGCTCTTCTTTCCCTTTGATTGGCACAGGCGTTTTCAAAGCCCAGTCAGTTATTGGGACAAGGCTCATTATGGTGGTCAGTTTTTCTTTTTTGAAATTGGATTGAATTTTGTTCTGCTTGGATATTTGTTTATGCCCCAGATCAAGCAAACCATAAAAAGATGGTTTGCTTGATTTTTTAATTTTCCACCTCAAACAAATACTCTTCTGCAAATTTCACATAAACCTGCTCGCCATGCGTAAACATCGGCGCAGGCATCGGCATACGCGCGCGCACGATCATCTCATTTATATTTACTTGATACTCAATATATTCGCCGCGAAAAACGCAATCACTCACCACGCCTGGCGTGGAATCTTTGCAAGCTTCTTTTTGGATGCGAATATGCTCGGGACGAATCGCAAACATTTTTTCAGATGAAGAACACACATCTTTCTTAACTGGTAACTGGCTGCCGCTCAAGAAAGTGGATACGCCCATAAAGCGTGCCGCCGCCAAACTGCGCGGACGATGGAACAGGTTCTCAGGCTTGTCCAACGCAACGATCTCACCGTTCAACAACAACGCCATGCGGTCAGACATTGCCATTGCTTCGCCCAGATCGTGCGTAACAAAAATTGTCGTCACGCCCAACTCGCGTTGAATGTTGCGGATGGCTTCCTGTAAATTCATCCGTACAGTAGTATCCAAACTGCTCAATGGCTCATCCAGTAAAAGCAATTTTGGGTTGGTCACCAACGCTCGTGCCAATGCCACACGCTGGCCTTCTCCACCAGAAAGCTGGCCTGGCTTGCGCTTCTCGATCCCTGGCAAGCCGATCAAATTCAACATGCGTTTTACTTCCGTGTGAATTGTTTCAGATGAAGCGCCCTGCACCTTGAGACCGAAGCCGATATTATCTTCCACATTCAAAAATGGAAACAGATACGACTTCTGGAACATCAACACCGCGCCGCGCTTGTTTGGGTCAACATTCAAAATGGAGGAGCTGTCAAATTGAATGTCGCCGCTGTCGGGGCGCTCAATGCCTGTGATGAGTTTCAACAGCGTAGATTTTCCCATGCCCGAGGGGCCGAGCAGAGCAACCATTTCACCGTCGTTGAGCGACAGTGAAAAATCCTTCAGCACAGGCAGGGATTGATTTGGATAGGTTTTATTGAGAGAGATGATGTTTACAGTTGTCATTAGTATTGCTCACGTATTTCATTGCCATGTTGATTCAAGGAGCGTGCGGTGAAAGCCAGCACCAGTACGGGCGGCGCTACGAAAAGTAAGGAGAGCGCCGCGATGGTCGCTGGGTTGCCGCCCGATGCGGCAGAAAAAAGCAGGATGGGCAAAGTGATGATCTGTCCGCCGCCGATCAACAGCGTAAGCAGGTATTGACTCCATGAGATCAGGAATGCAAATAAGGCGGCGACCACCAGGCTGGGCGTTATCATGCGCAATGTCACTTTGAGAAAGATCTGCAAGGGACTGGCACCCAATGCCAGCGCTTGAAATTCATAATTCTCGTCGAAGCGGGCAAATGCACTCGACAGGGTGAAGATGGTGTAAGGCAGGGTTGGGATAATATGCGCCAATACCACGCCTGTAATGGTGCCAGCCAGACCGATCCGTAAAAATAAAATATTCAACCCCATGCCTACGGCCAAAGGTGGAACAATAGAGGGAATAAAAATGAGAAGCCACGCCAATTGACGCCCGCGAAATTTACGCAGTCCCAGCACGCGTGCGGCGGGTAGTGCAAGCAGTAAAGAAAGAACACTGACAAGAAACGCGATGCCAACTCCCTGCACCATGCTGGATAAGGTCTGCGAGTCATGCACGACTCGTTGAAATGTTCCCACTGTCCATTCAATGGGGAAGGGTTGGGGAAAAAACCAGCGCGTGGAAAAAGCATACGCGGCAAAAAGTAATAACGGCGCGATCAGTATGAGATACAACAGAAAGCGGAACAGATAGGTAAAGCCTTGTTTCATTCCTTCCGTTCTCCCATTCTTAAACTGATGACCGCAACGATCAGAACGATCAGGGTAATGATGAGGCTGATGACCATGCCTTCGGAGCGGGCTCGCAGGTCGGGGTCCAGAAAGAAGCGCAGTGCTAGGGCAGGTAATGCTTTCGGGTAACCGACTCCCAATAAGGCAGGGACTTCATAACTGCTGAAAATAAATCCAAAGACGAGTAGTGCACCTGCGATTAACGCGGGCATAACTTGCGGGATGGTCACGTAGCGCAAGCGTTGCCAGCGGCTTGCGCCGAGATTTTCCGCGACGACATCGTAGCCAACGGCTTGTGAACGCAGAACGGAAAGAATGGTAATGCTGAGGAATGGGATTTCTTTGCCGAGGTAACTGAGAATAATGCCGATGCCGAAACGGTCGCGCACGAGGACGGGGAACTCTGCGGGGGTTGAGATCAAGCCGAGCGACGCCGCCCAGCGTGAGAATAATCCGCTTTGCGAGAGGAATAATAAAAGCGCCACTGACCAGACCAAATGTGGAAAAGCCAGATTCCAATTGAGCGCGAGTGTATCTGTGTTGCCGCGGCGTTCGGAAAGCCAGACAGCCAGCGCGAGCGCAACAGCCGAAGAAATTAACGTTGATGCAATGCTGACCCACAATGAAAACCCAAGGGATACCCAAAACTCTGAGTTGAGATCGAGCGCGGCGCGGTAGGCATCAAAACTAATTTCATTCTGCCCGATGACGCTGACATAACCGAGACTTTCAGCGCCTGCATACAAAAGACTTGCGCCCAGCAAGACCATGATGATGGTCAGCGCTGGGGCGAGGGAGATCCAGGAGGAGAAGATAAATTTATCGCGCATGAGAAATTTATGTCATTGCGAGGGCGCTAGCCCGAAGCAATCTCCTGTTTGATGAGGGGATTGCTTCGTCGCAAAGAACGCTCCTCACAATGACATGCTCTTACTTCTGCAATACGTTTTCCTGCCAGCCCTGTTCGAGAAGATTCTGATATTCGGCGGCAGAATCACCCACCAGCGATTTTGCCAACTCAGAGGCAGGGGTTGCTGCGTCTCCAAGTGTACTGGCAGATTCTTGTAAGGCGGCGAGTGCGGTTGTATCAGTGACACGATTCACATCAATGGCGTAGCCGAGGCCGAATCCGTTTGCTGGCAAAATTTGTGCGGCTTGTAATTTGGGATCAAGCAGAAGATTTGCCAACACGAGTGCAGCGGCTTTGTTGGGTGCGTTGAGCGGAATGGCGACATAATTAAAATCGCCGATCATGTAGTTGTCGAAGACAAAGGCACGCGCGGTTTCGGGCATGCGTCCATCGGTGATCCAGCGGCCTGCGCCTGTGATGTCGTTGGTCATACTGAGATCCACTTCGTTGTTGGAAAATAAATTGACAAGTTCTGATTCATCTTTGGGATAGGTTTCACCATTGCGCCACAGGCAGGGTTCGAGCTCGTTGAAATAATTCCACAGTTCGGGCGACCATTGATCCCAAAGTGCCTGATCGAAACTCAACCATTGTTCTGCGCCGCCGCTGATTTCATACAAAGCTCCCTTGGCAAAACGTGTACCAAGAAAACCGCCAGGGCCAGGTGCAATGTAGGTAAAACGTCCAGGGTGCGCGCAAGCCCAATCTTTGAGTTCATTATAGGAACGCGGCAATTCATCTTCATTCGTGCGAGCCGAATCATAAATGAATTGGAATTGCGCAGAAGACCACGGGCTTTCCATATTGTCTACGGGACGGCCAAAATCAAGATTGATGGCGGGGTTATCCCAATTAACATATTGACTGTTCGGGAGTTGTTGCGCCCAATCCTTGTGAAGCATGTCTGCTTGTTTGAGTGTGAAGAAGTTTTCGCCGTTGATCCAGATCAAATCCACCGCGCCAATTTCCTTGCCAGCCTGCTTCTCGCTCAAGACTTGGTTGACCGCGTCTGCTGTATCCGCAAGCGGCACACGATTGAGCGTGATGTCATATTGTTCTTTCAGTGCCGCCCCATAGAAATTATCCACGAAAGTATTGATACTGTCCGAGCCGCCCCAGATGTACCAGTTGACGGTCTGACCTTTGGCGGCGGCGAGTACGCTGTCCCAATTGTTAATGTCGAATTCGCTCGCAGATTGTGCAGGTGAAGCACAAGCGGCAAGTATCAGAGATAATACAACGAACAAAAATACAAAACGTTTCATCTTTCCTCTTTAGTTATTTTTTTGGTGTCGCAAAACGATATTTCAAATACGCGCTAATTTCTTTTCCAAGGTTTGGCAAAGTGTCACGCATGAAAAAATCGGCCACTTTCAAAATACCACTTGAAAAAGTTGGGTAGGGAAATACCAGCCGATAAATTTTATACAGCGAAATTTTCTGGCTGATGGCCAGCGTGAAAAATGAGATCATCTCCGAAGCGCGCGGCCCCACAATGGTGACGTGTAATATCTGCCCCGTTAATCGAATCGCATCCACGATGATGAAACCATTTTCAACCTCATCTGTGTAGCCGCGATCTGTATGATCTTTGAAGTCCACGCGAATGCGCTTGATCAATTGTGGATGATATTTTTGTGTGATCTGTTTTTGCGTCAACCCCACATTCGCCACTTCAGGATCGCTAAAGGTGGCGTTGGGGAAGATCGGTTCCTGTTTTGCGATCGGCAAAAATGGGAACGCGATTCTCTGCACAACTCTGCGTCCCTGCGCATTTGCTGAATGTGTAAATGCCGATGTGGGAGTTACATCGCCGATGGCATACACACCTTTGACATTGGTCTCGCCAAACGAGTTGACTAAAATCCCAAGCCGCGCATCTACCTTAACCCCAGCCTGATCCAGTCCGAGTGAGTCTATATTTCGCACGCGGCCAATTGCAACCAAAACCTGATCCACATCATGCAGAGTAATTTCCTGCGCGCCTTGTGTTAACGTCAACGTGCGCGTGGACTCGTCAAATGACTTTGCCGTTGCGCCGTAATAGGTGCTGATTCTCTTTCTTTCGATCTCAGGTTGCAACGCCTCTGAAACTTCAGGGACATACACCATCAGCGGACGCGCATCGAGGGCAAACACGGTGATACGTGTGCCGAGTTTTTGAAAAGCGAATGCCATTTCCAAAGCGATCACGCCTGCGCCTACAACGACCAAATGCCTGGGCGCTTTGGTTAGATCGAACAGGCTTTCGTTTGTTAGAAGCCGCTCTTTGGGC
>JAVBXV010000107.1 GCA_030824405.1 Anaerolineales bacterium
GTAAAATCCCTTTACACTCAAAGGAAGGTGCATCATGGAAAACCCAATTAAACTAACTGAAAAATACGAACGGAATGGCTGGCCTGCGTTGAAACGAACAGACCTCAAGCCGCCGCGTGGATTAGATCTCTCGCTTCTTACTTCCCTTGAGCGGATTCGGTCTCATATGCTTTCTTCTCAGGGAGATATTGTCTACATAAAAGATGGCGAAACTCTCTCAGATGTTTTCACCATGTCATCCAATGGGAGCTGGCCCGCTCGTGTAACTACTGTACGTCCACTCGCCGCGTTTTGGGACGATGAGATCCCGCAATGGTCACCTGATGGAGAATGGCTGGCGTTTGGCATGAATGGACATGTGCATATTGTTCCCCGTGATGGCGGGCTTCCCAAAAAGATCACGGACTTTACCACTTCAGCCGCTGCGCCACGTTGGATGCCAGACTCAAACGGTTTGATCGTCACTGTTGAGCGGGATGATATGGATCAACTGCTTCTCACTGATCGTGATGGCGCCTGGCCAAGAGCACTCACAACCGATACCATCGGCGACCATTGGGATCCACGTCCATCGCCTGACTCGAAATTTATTGTCTACAATTTGCGCCGCGTTGATGATTTGAATAGGCTGGATATTATCCTGCTCGAGATCGCAACGGGAAAACAGATCACATTATATGGAAAGCCGTCTGTGCGAGCCATATCTCCCAAGTGGTCACCTGATGGAAGGTGGATATCGTTCATCGCGCAGGAGACTCAGCACGAGGAACTGTATCTGATCAAACCAGATGGCGAAGGTTTGCATCAACTCACGAAGGCGGGCGAGGATATTTTTCAATACGAATGGTCGCCTGCTGGTGATCAGATCCTTGCGGTGGTGAACAGAGGCGGTTCATTTGAGTTAATGCTGATCGAGACTGGATCAGGCACAACGATTGAATTAAGAAGCGGGGTTGGTATTCATTCAAATCCAAATTGGGCGAAGGATGGCTCATTCATCACGTTTGAGTTTGAGAGCCCCACTCTTCCACCTGATCTTTATCGCATGGAACTGGCTTCTAAAAAATTAACTCAGCTTACTTTTTCAAACCCGCCAGCGTTACAGAAAAATAAATTGATCGTGCCTGAGCAGGTAACTTATAAAAGTTATGATGGCCTTGAAATTCCCGCGTTTTTGTATCGACCTGAAAGATCAAATGGCGCAGCAATTTTATATCCGCATGGCGGGCCGAAGGATCAATATGGTTTTGCCTGGGATGAACTGGCTCAGTATTTTACAGCGAAGGGATACACCTATCTTGCACCGAATTATCGCGGCTCCACTGGTTATGGAAAAGATTTCGAACGCGCAAATTACAATGATTGGGGTGTTGGCGATACGCAGGATTGTTTGCATGGCGCAAAATATTTGCGCACGATAAAAGATGTAAAGCCAAATCGTATTGCGATCTCAGGTGGAAGTTATGGCGGTTACATGACCATCAATGCGCTTTCGCGTGATCCTGAATATCTTTTTGCCTGCGGGGTTGCAAAGTATGGCGATTCGAATTTGGTCAGTTCATGGGCGCAATGTGAAAAACGTTTGCGGATCTATACTGAAATATTCCTCGGCCATCCATCTGCAAACCTTGAGATTTATTTAAAGGGCTCCCCCATTACCGATGCGAAGAATATTCAAAAACCAGTTTTGATCCTGCATGGTTTGCTTGACACCGTTGTTCCACCTGAAGCCAGTGAAGAATGGGTGGAAGCGTTGCGGCGGGAAGGGAAGACTTTTGAATATAAAACGTATGCTGATGAGCCGCATGGCTTTTTGCGCCGTGAAAACTTATATGATGTATACGAGCGCATGGAGAGGTTCTTTGATTGGTATTTGGTTCCTTCATAGTGAAGATAAAGAGAGAAAAAAATGAATAGTCCTGTATTGACTACACGAATAAACGATATCTTCAATTACGATGAACTAACCTGGGATGTGGTTGCTGCTTTGCCGCGCGATACGCCGCTCGTCCTGCCGCTCGGTTCTGGGTATAACCTTGAACTGCTTGCTGCCCAACTGGGCAATCCTCCCCGCATCGGTCTTCTGCCAGCCTTCCCGTTTGGCTGGCGTGGCAGCGGACTTGAATTGCCCGACCAGATCTTCATGCAGTATATTGCCAACCTGTTGGACAGCCTACGTGACGATGGTTTCTCTCGCGTGTATTGCCTTGCACCACAGGGATTTGATCCTCAATCGTCTGTTATTGGCGGGCATTCGTCAGCGATCTTGAGATTGCCACATCCATCTCAAAGTGCGCCAGCGTTTCAACTTCCACCAGATAGTGAACGCGGAAAAGTTATCTTGATGCCGATTGGGCATACAGAACAACATGGCTACCACCTCCCCCTCTTGGTAGACACAGCTATTATTGAAGCGATAGCCCAAGGCACATGCAACCTATTGCCTACACGCAGTTTCGCGTTGCCCGTTATGCCTTACGGAGTGAGTACACATCGCTCGTCTTTCGCAGCAACTCTCAATGCAGGCGGACGCGCTTTTGAAGATTTCTGGCTCGCTGTGATCGATGTCCTAGCCGCACGCGGCTTTGACCGTTTCTATCTAATGAGCGGACATGGCGGCAACTCGTCATTTCTTGTTAATGTTGTGAAGTACGCAGGCGAACGTCACCGCAGAATATTCTGTGCGACAGCGTGGCTGCATACTTCTGGAAGAATCGGAGCGGCTGCGTTGAACAAATATCGCACATCAAAGATTGGCGGCATGGGGCATGCGGGCGAATTGGAGACATCCTACCTTCTGCATCTTCGGCCTGATCTCTG
>JAVBXV010000166.1 GCA_030824405.1 Anaerolineales bacterium
CAGAACCATCGTGGGAATTCCTTCTGCGGTCAATTGCATCGCATCTGCATCGGTGTAGGAAGCGCCAGGGACGGCCTCACTGACCACAGGAATTTCAACCCGATCTGCAACTTCCTTGAAGCGTTTATGCAAAAATGGATGAATGCTCGCGCCCACGCCCAACGTGATCCCTTTGCCGAGCGGGAAGGCTGTGTGATCGTTCGCGCCCGTGCCTTTGCCAAACGTCACATCCATGGCGATTGCGATCGTTGGGCGAATTTCAAATGTGGATGTGTATGCGCCCGCAAACGTAACTTCCTCCTGCACAGAAGCCAGCGCCCACACATCCCAACTATGAGACTTGGACTGCAGTTCTTCCAAACAGATGGTCAACGCGGCGACGGATGCGCGATTATCGAGCGAATGACCGCTCACGCATCCACCTGACATTTCAACTGGTTCAGCATTAAAAGAGACGAGGTCACCCACGCGTACCTTCTTCGTCACTTCGCTGGCGTTGAGTCCTGTTTCGATGAATAAATACTTCAACGCGATGGCGCCTCCTCCCTCGCCATCGGGCAGTAGATTGGCGGGCGGCATCACCACCACGCCATACAATTCCTGCCCGCTCGAAGCGTGGACAGTGACTGTGGTGCCTGGCAATACGCGAGAGTCCACGCCGCCAATGGCCGCGACGTATAAGAACCCGTCAACGATGCGGGAGACCATTAATCCGATAGCGTCCATGTGCGTGGCGATCATCACTGAGGGACGGGGAGATTTGTCAGAACCTGAACCAGCTTTGAGCGTGTGCAAAGAACCGAGTTTACTTCGGGTGAGTGTATTCACCAGCGGAGTCCACTTCTGTTCGATGAGAGCCGCAACGGGGGCTTCATGTCCGGATAAACCAGAGACAGAGAGAATTGATTTTAGAAAGGGGAGGATGTCAGTCATGGGATTCTATAAATAAAAAATTGTCTTGAGGGTTTGCCCTTAAGACAATTTTTTCTATCCACCAAACGGAGTTGGAGATGGCGTGAGCGTTTGTGTGGGTGTATTGGTGGGCGTGAATGTTGGTGTTGATGTCCGTGTGGGGGTTGCCGACGGAGTAAATGTTGGAGTGAATGTATTTGTTGCTGTAGACGTGGGCGTGTTCGTAGATGTGCTGGTGCTCGTGAAAGTGACCGTGTTTGGCTGGAACGGTGTTAACGAAATGGTGGGAGTAGGGCTTGCGGTTGGCGTGAATGTGATCGTGGGCGTCATGGAAATTGTGCTGGTCACGAACAACGGAGTTCCACTCACTACGGGAGTGGAGGTGTCCCCAGTTAAGGTAATGGTTGGGGTGGGAGTTGCAACTTCAGGGTTGGGTGCAAGACTCCAAACAATAAATCCAAGACAATAGCAGGGAAGCGTTGCAAGAATGACCGCGAAGATCCTTGTTCGTCGGCGTGTGCGGGGTGTCTCTGAATCAAACATATTGGTTCGATTATAATCCATCCAACACGCAGGACAACATCACGCCAATCCGCAGGATATGCTTTGCTATGATCCCCCTTCATCTTCGTATTTCAGGATTTTTATCGTATCGTGACCCCGTTGAATTGGATTTCAACTCTTTTGAGCTTGCCTGCATCTCAGGCCATAACGGCGCGGGGAAATCCTCCCTGCTGGATTCGTTTACCTGGGTGTTATTTGGTGAAGCGCGCGGCAAAGGCACAGACATCATCAATATCAATCAGGATGTGAAAGCCGCCGAAGTCACATTGACATTTAAGTACGAAGGCAACATCTATCGCGTGCAAAGAACATTGCCGCGCAATAAAAGCACGGTGCTGGAATTTCAGGTTTTGAATCAAACCGCAGACAACGGACAACAGACGATAAAAGATGGTCAATGGAAGGCGTTGACAGAAAAAACCACACGCGACACACAGGCGCGGATCGAACAAACTTTACGCCTTGATTACGAAACTTTCATTAATGCCTCGTTCTTTCTACAAGGCAAGGCAGACCAATTCACGCAAAAGAAATCAAGCGAACGCAAAGCCGTGTTGAGCACGATCCTTGGGCTGGAGATCTGGGACACCTACAAAGACCGCACAGCCGAAAAACGAAAAGTGATTGAGAATGAAGTCAATTCCATTGATGGGCGTATCGCCGAGATCGACGCGGAACTTGCCGAAGAAGATACGCGCAAAACCCGTTTGCAGGAACTGGAAACCAGCCTCAAACAATTGACCAGCGCGCGCGCCGCTCAGGAAAGCATTCTTGAAAACATCAAAAAGACCGCGGCTGTTCTCAGCGAACAGCGCAAACTGGTGGATACACTTGCCAGAGCCCTTGGAAATTCCCGCGTTTCCCTTTCTGGCTTTGAAGCAAAACTTGCAGACAAAGAAGCAGACCAGGCCAAATATGCAGACCTGATCCACCGCGCCAAAGAAATCGAATCTGCGTACAAGGCATGGCAGAAGGCGCGCGCCGAAGTTGAAAAAATGGACAAGATCGCAACGCAATTCCGCGAGCATGACGAGAAGCGTCAACCCTTGTTGCGTGAGATCGAAGTGGAAAAAGCAAAGCTGGAGCAGGAGCTGGAAGGGCTGGAAAACCAGTCTTCAGAGATCAGCGAACAGAGAACAATGATCCAGGATCTGGAAAGCCAGATCGAAGAAGCACAAAAATCCCTGCACAGCGTGGAAGAGAAGATCAGTCAACGCGCCGAACTGGAAAACAAAAAAAATCAGGCACGCGAAAAACATGCCGCGCTCAAAGTTGAAAATGAAACCCTGCGCAGGGAAATGGATGAATTCAAGACCCGCATCGACTCGCTCGAAAAAGC
>JAVBXV010000014.1 GCA_030824405.1 Anaerolineales bacterium
TGTGCGAGCCACATGCGCGAGCCGCGCTCGCCAGTGTTGCGTTTGAGTTCAAGAAGTGTAATTATTTTTTCGGAGTTGTTCATATTTCAGATTATACAGCGCGTCACGCCAGACGGGGCGCATTCTCATTCAGCCATGCCAATGCGCCTTTGCCTGCGTCTCGCCCTGTGGCGAAACATGCTGTCAACAGGTAACCGCCTGTGGGCGCTTCCCAATCCAGCATTTCGCCTGCGCAAAAAACGCCAGGGATCTTTTTTAGCATCAAGTTCGAATCAAGTTCTTTGAAATTAATTCCACCTGCGCTGCTGATGACTTTTTCGATCGGGCTTGTTGCGGTCAACGGGATGCGCAATGCTTTGATCGCATCTGCCAGTTTTTCGATATTTCCGAAATCATCCTTTGAAACAAATTCATATAACAAGCCGATTTTCACGCCTTTGAAACCGATCGTTTTTTCAATGTGGCTGGTCATCGAGCGTGAGCCGCGCGGGCGTGATAAGGCGGCGATCAATTTCTCTCGCGACGAATCAGGTGCGAGGTCCAGTGTGAGCGCGGCACTGCCTGTGGCGAGCAGGGCATCTCGCAGTCTGGATGAAGCCGCATAAACGAGGCTTCCTTCCACGCCCGTTTTCGTCACAATGAATTCACCCTGCTGTTTGAAATCTTCAAAAGATAGAACAACCGATTTGATCGGATGCCCGTGAAATTTTTCGCTGAAATGTTTTGACCAGTTAACGATGAAGCCGCAGTTGGATGGACGGAACGCTTCGACCTTAACCCCAGCCTGCTCGAGCCACGAAACCCATTCGCCACGCGAACCCAGCTTCGGCCAACTCGCGCCGCCGAGCGCGAGGATGACCGCGTCTGGTTTTGTTTTGACCTCGCCATCGGGCGAATCGAAAACGAGTGAACCATCCTGCCAGCCTTTCCAGTTGTGACGCATGTGAAAGTTGACGCCGTTATTTTGCAGCTGCTTCAACCACGCGCGCAACAACGGACTGGCTTTCATTTCTTTCGGAAAGACGCGGCCTGATGTTCCCACGAAAGTTTCAGTGCCAAGTTCTTTTGCCCATGTAATCAGATCGTCGGGTGTGAAATTTTTGAGATGGGCTTCGATCTCTTTTTGTTTCGCCCCATAACGTGTGACGAATTTTTCGTACGGCTCGGAGTGCGTGAGGTTGAGCCCGCTCTTGCCTGCCATTAAGAATTTTCTTCCCACTGACGGCATCGAGTCGTAGACGTCCACCTGTGCGCCGCCGTGGATCAAAGCTTCTGCGGCCATTAAGCCTGCGGGTCCGCCGCCGATAATTGCGATTGATTTTTTCATTGTTTCTTTCTATATGATCGACGATGCAGTCTTCTCGTTTAATTGTTTCGGTAAAACTTCTTTACCAGTAATGCTGAACATGCGGTTTGACCTGTTCGTTGTACAGTGATTCAACTTTCTTCATGATCGAATCTGAAATTTCAGGCAGGTCTGCGGCCTTCACATTTTCCAACACCTGCTGCGGACGTCTTCCCCCAGGGATCGCGCAAGTGACTGCTGGGAACATCAGGATCCAGCGCAGCGCGAACTCTGCCATGGTTATTCCATTGGGAATCAGTTCGCGTAGCGACTCAACTGCGCGCAGTCCAGTTTCATAATCCAAGCCTGAGAAGGTTTCGCCGCGGTCAAAAGATTCTCCCTGACGGTTGAATGCGCGGTGATCGTCGGAAGCAAAAGTGGAGGCGGATGTTAATTTCCCAGAGAGCATGCCTGAAGAAAGCGGGAGGCGTGCAAGGATGCCAACTTTCTTGCGCATTGCTTCATTGAAGAAAATGTCGCTGGGGCGTTGTCTGAAAATGTTGAAGATGATCTGTACGGTTTTTACATTGGGATATTCAATGGCCTTTAGTGCTTCCTCTACTTTTTCAACGCTGACCCCGTAATGTTTGATCTTGCCTGCCTTTGTCAGGTCGTCGAGAATGCCGAAGACCTCGGGCATGTAATACACTTCAGTGGGCGGGCAGTGGAGTTGCAGCAGGTCGAGCGAATCAGTGTCAAGTTTTTTCAAACTGCGTTCAACGTATGCAGTGATGTTTTCGCGATTGTAACTGCCAGCCACATGCGGGTCTGAGCGGCGGCCAGCCTTTGTGGCGATATAAAATGTCTCGCTTCTTTCTTTGCGAAGTTTGGCCAGCAGTTTTTCGCTGTGACCATCGCCGTACACATCGGCGGTGTCGAAGAAGTTCACGCCGTTGTCTAATGCGGTGTGCAGAGACGCTATGGATTCTTTATCGTCCACTGCGCCCCAGGTGCCGCCAATTGCCCAGGCCCCAAAACTGATCGAAGATACCTTCCACCCCGTGCGCCCCAGTTCTCGATATTGCATGTTGTCCTCCGTTTGTGTCTCGATTGGTACTGCTTAAATCTTTCTTGCTGTATCGCCAACCCGAATTTTCCCGCCCTGGATCACTTTGGCATTGACGCCGCGCAGATGCAGTTTTTTGCCCTCTGGCGAATTGACAAAGATGACCGCGGCCTGTCCGTAGCGTTCTGCGAATTTTTTACAGCCATTATGCGGCTCGGCGGTAACTTGAATAATTGCTTCGCCAAGCGCAAGCTTTGTGCCTGCGGGCAGGTTTTCATCGCTCAAATCCATGTCGATGAAGAGTTCATCGCCAGCCAGTTGCCAGCGCTGCTTGTCCTGTGCGAGAAGTGTAATGACACGGGCGTTCATAATATTCAATTGCATTTCAGGATGGGCGGAACCATCTTTTGTGGCTTTGCTGCCGCGTATTTTCCAGTTGTCACCAGTCAGCC
>JAVBXV010000081.1 GCA_030824405.1 Anaerolineales bacterium
CGATCTGGAAGAGCGGATTCTCGTTGTGGCATTCCTCCAACTTGTAGTTGGGGATCTTCGGGCTGAGGTGATGGATGTGATGAAAACCGATATTGCCTGTGAACCATTGCAGCACTTTTGGAAGTTTATAGAAGGAACTTCCGTCCATGCCTGCGTTGAAGAAACTCCAATCCTTGTGGCGTTCCCAATAGGTTGGGTCAAAGTTGTGCTGCACGTAGAACAACCATACGCCTGCACCGCAAGCCATCAACAGAATGGGCAATTCAACCAAAAGATAAGCCTGCCAGCCAGTGTGATAGATCGTCCAGCCGACGAATGCGAAGAGGGTGATGTTGGTCCACACCACGCTGTTGCGTTCGCGCTTGCCTGATTCCGCGGTCCAGAAGCGGTGAGTAATTGCGAAGACGATGGTCGCACCAATGGTGAACAAAATGATCGGGCTGCGCATGATGCGATAGCCGATTTTTTTGTACCAGGGAGCGGCGATGTATTCCTCCACGGTCATGGTGTAGACGTCGCCAATGCCGCGGCGGTCGAGATCGCCTGCGGTGGCGTGGTGAATGGCATGGCTGTGCTTCCATTCAAAATAGGGAGTCCACACTGCCGCACCGAGGAACAATCCCAGGCGGTCGTTGGCAAGCTGGGTTCTAAAGAATGAACCGTGGCAGCAATCGTGGAAGATGATGAACATTCTCACCATAAATCCTGCAGTGGGGATCGTGATCAAAAGAGTGAGCCAGTAGCCCACTTCAAGGCTGCGGTATGCGAGATACCACAACACAAAGAACGGCACCACTGAATTAACCACCTGCCACAGACTGCGCCAGGTTTCAGGGTATGCATACTTGGAAACAATGGATTGCCATTTTACTTTTTCAACACTCATGGTTTGTTCCTCCGAACTTTTATTTGTTGATCAATTCCTGAAATTCCAGGTATGTCGTAACGCCATTGATGTAATGCTGTAATCCATCCACGCGGATCGATGGCTCGTCACAATTGCTAAAGATGCCGCCTCCGAAGATATCCTGCATTTCTGCGCCGATATCCCAGTTGCAATCGTTATCTGGCAGTTGGCGGGCACGTACGAATGTAATAAAGGTGCGTATCTCGGAATCCAGCCATTCATATTCTTCATTCGAATAATAGAATGTTTGCGCCAGCGCCGCCAGAGACTCAACTTTTGTGGCTGTGGAAATGCTGGTGTTTACGGGATTAAGAGAACGCACCTGCCCGGCAATAATTGTATCCGCAATTTGCTTTGAGTAGTTTTTGTCGGCTGGCGAGATCGTATCGAGCCGAGCGAACATGTTCAATGCGTAGCTGTGCCAGTGATCTTCCGTCACTGGCTGGGTGAGCATGTAGGCGTTGATATCCTGTGCCTGTGCCAGCCAGAATACATTGCCCGTCATTTCGTAGAGCTCCATTAATGCGAGCAGGCTTTCGCCAGGGAAATAGGTGACGAAGTAATCTGCGTCCACGGTGCCGCCGTAGTGTGGATCGTAGGAATGGTAAAAGCCGCCCTCTGGTTTTCGCATGGACAGGATGAAGTAGCCGAGGTTTTTTGCGGTGTTCAACAGGTCTCGATTGCCGAGTGTGAAATTGCCAGTAGCCTGCCAGCGTTTGTAGATCGCATCCACGGCCAGGGCGCTGCCGCCAAGCGGACAGTTTCCGTTGGTGTACAGGCATATTCCCGTAAATCGTTTCGGGTCAGAAACCAGCAGTTCAAGATATTGATCGAGGGCCAGATCGCCAGCTTCACAATATTGGGTATCGTCTGAAATTCTGCAGACGGTGAAGAGAGAGCCCGTCCCTGCGATCAGGCGGATGTAGGATGGCGAATATTCACGTGCACCTGTCATGAAATCCACTTGATAGGATAACTCGCCGTTTGAAATTTGCTGTCGAACAAGATAATCTCCCGCGGCGATCACAGACTGTTTTAGCGGGCTATCGGGAATTTCAATGGTTTCCGGGATGACGGGGATGGGCGTGCTGATTGACTCAGCAGGAGTGCCTTGAACAGGCGCGTTAATATTTTCTGATGGGTCTTTCCTTGAAAACATTAATGCCGCGGCTGCTGTCAGAATAACCAAGACTGCGACCCCGGCAAGTTTGAACTTGCTTCCTGCCATGTATTTCTCCGAATATTTAAAGTAGTAACACGTTATCTTTACTTAAGTTGTCATTAAGTGATTTTGTAGATCGCGCAGTGTTAATGCAGCAATCGACGAGACGGTGATATCGCCTTTAACACCCATTTTTGCAGTTAATGGATTGGGAACCGCCACCACGAAAATACCCGCACGGCGCGCAGCTTCGACACCATTGAGAGAATCTTCAAAGATCACCGCTTCTGTGTTTTGAACCCGCAGCCGCTCCAGCGCCTTCAGGTAGATATCGGGGTTGGGCTTGGTTCTGCCTGGGGCTACATCATCCTGACAAATTATATGCTTGAAATAATGGAAGATGCCAAGTCTTTTGGCATGTGCGTCCACCCATGAATGCGGTGAACTGGAGCCGATCGCAACCTGCACGCCTTGTTCGCGCGCCTGCTCGATAATATCCACCACGCCAGGTAGGATGGGGTTGGCGTGAATGATCGCGTCCACTGCTTTTCGGTAGTGAGCTCTCGAAGAAACAGGGTCCAGCCGTCCCGAAGAAAGAAGCGCGAGATGTTCCGCCGCGTCAAAGCTTGAGATGCCGTATCCGCCGATCGTTTTTTCCCATTCATGCACAGGTAATTCAAATCCATGTTCGTTGTAGATCGATTGCCAAACCGAAACTTCGGGTGTC
>JAVBXV010000182.1 GCA_030824405.1 Anaerolineales bacterium
AAGGAAGTTCACCAATCCCAAGCCGAAAGCGCGCCCAGGAATTTGGTTGATGATAGTTTGTATTTTCATTACGCGATTGGCAAACAGCGCACCGATGACAAGGAAATATGCGGCGAGGGTGATGGTGAGCAGGATGACGATGAAAAAGATGCGAAGGATGTCTGTCATGTAATTCTCCTAATTGATGTAGGGGCGCCCCTACGGGGTTATTTCATTTGATTTCGTAACAACAACCCATTACCTAAAACCCAAAGAACGGATGCGCCTGCAAGAGTAATCAACAGGCTGGACATTTCAAGAGTAGGGATTTCGGGCATAGTTGGCATTTGGAATGTAGACAGAAAATTGAGTGATGTTGTCCATTGAGATTGGACTTCGAAAAATAGTGTCGTCAATGATGAGGCATCGATAGCTGGCATTAATGGAACAATAAATGGCACAGCAATGATGATGGCAGCCAGCGCGACAGCGGCTTGCAGGGACGCTGTCAGCGTAAGGAATTTTGGTAGTTGGGCTGGCAGGCTCGGGCGGGGAAAGAAGCGCGCGGCGAGATCACGAGTCAACTCCAGTTCAGGGAGGGAATCCAATTCGATGAATAAATTTTGAAGCGTGGATAATCTCGCCGTGCATTCATCGCATGAATCGAGATGTGATTCAATGACAGCACGTTCGGTTGTGACTTCATCAAGATATTCGTTGAGTTGATCGTCAGTCAGATGCATGGAGTTTCTCCGCCAAAATTTTGCGGGCGCGGAAGAGATGACTCTTCACGTCGCTCAATGGGATTTTTAATTCTTCGGCAATCTCTTCGTAGGACATTTCCTGATAATGCCGCAGTTCGACGACGGCGCGATAATGCGCGGGCAGGGACGCGAGCGCGCCGCGGATTTGCTCGCTTCGTTCGCGAACCTCCTGCGCGGACTCAGGGCTGGGAGCATGGTCAGCGTCCCGTTCATCGTCGAGTTCGGTGGTGGGCTTTTGCGACTCAAGATGGTTGAGACACAGGTTGGCAGCCACCCGCCGAATCCACGGGCCGAACTCGCGCTCGATGTCGAAGGTGTGGATGCGGTCGTAGGCGCGGATAAAAACTTCCTGCGCGAGATCCTCCGCCTCGCCGCGCTCGTGCAATATGCGGTAACAGACATTGAAGACGCTCATCTGGTAGCGCGTGACAAGTGCGCCAAACGCTTCACGCTCGCCGCGACGGGCACGCAGAATCAGGTCGCGGTCAGTGGGCGTAGTCATGGCTAAAGTGTAATACAGGAACCAACGGAAAAAAGTTGCAGGAAAAATAACATAAAAAAAACTGGGGCGCCCAGTTGCGTGGATAGGAAGAGGATGTTTTATTTTGTGTAAATAAAAGCGACTCCAAATTTAGAACTCGGAGACGCTGGAATTATTATCTATGTCAACCAGATTTATTTTCTACTTCCCATCAAGAAAACAGGAACATACTCAAGAAGGATACTCCAAACGCAACGATCAACCACCAATCCAAAGTTCCGACACGAATGGGAATCTTTTGGCTATGTTCAGGACGAAACGCCCGCACTTCTGCCGCAAGGACAATTTCCTCTGCGTGACGAAGCGCGTTCGAAAAAATTGTAAGCAGCAACAACTGAATGCCCCGCCACCACTGAGCGCGAAAACCACCGCGCATGCGCAGGCTGTGCCAGGCGTTCATGCTGGATTGCCGCAGATCTGGCAGAAGGTTGACCGCCACGCCAATTGAAAAGCCAAGTCCGCGCAGCCCGCCGCGCTCGAATAAACCAGCAACTTCAACGATATTCACAGAACTGGAAAGCCCATCGGCGGCGATCAAGATGACAACGGCTCGCAAGGTCATCTGCAGGCCACCCAAAATTGCAACGGAAGAAATGGACAGGCCCAAGACCACCCACTCGGCGGCGTTTTCATATGCGCCGAAAAATACATTCACCAGAAATAGACTGCCCAAAATGAACAGCCAGCGTAGCCGCGCCAAACGCTGAATGGCAAGCGGATAGATCAGGATCAACGCGCCCAACGTGAAGAGCGCGGGAATAATTCCATGCTCCACAGGCGGCAGCAACACCATGCCCAGCGCCCACAGGAAGATACTCAAATGACCGAGACTCCCAATGAGCGGCCTGGGCGTGGGTACAACGGCGAAGGTGGGTTGAGCCTGCTTTAACATTATGGGATCGCGATGATCTCGGTCAACTGGCGTGGATTCAACTTGCCGCCTTCATTTGGCAAAACCATGCGGAAAGGCGCATCTTCAACGCCCAGCGGGCCATCTACAAGCGCGTATGCCACAATGGTATCTTCGGCGCCATAAAGGGAAGCCTCGTAATTGGCGGTGAAGCCATCGCTTGCAACTGCCTTGACAGCGGTCAACGAGGAGGCATCAATGCCCGCATCTGCGAGCAGGGTTGTTAATGTGACCCCCACATAAGTTACATCATTGGCAGTTACCTGCACTGCGCCGAGCGCCTTGAGATCGTCAGCGGTATATGTTCTTTCAACTGTGTCATCTGATACTTTCAAAACAGCGGCCGCAGATTCCTGAGCCTTGGGCGCACAAGCCGCAAGAGCCAGTGCAAAGATCAACCCGAAAAGTAAAAAGCGTTTCATCGTAAATCTCCTATGAAGAATTAATATCAAACTGAAGCGGGAAGTGCCTCGCCCAGTCGTATTTTCAAAACGAGTCCCAGCTTCCATGCCAGCCAGCCGCCAACCCCGCCGATCACAAAATTAAAAACGATCAGCGCGGCAACGATCCAAAATGCAGCATCGTAAGGCAGGCCGAACA
>JAVBXV010000013.1 GCA_030824405.1 Anaerolineales bacterium
TTGGAATTATATATAATATTACGAGCCTCTATTATCGAATTATTCGATAAAAAAAGCAAGAGATTTTCGTCATAACTTTGTCACTTCAGGCTTTTAATAATGTCCCCACGTTCTCGCCGCGCAATGCGCGCGCCAGGCTTCCATTTTTTTCCGCCGAAAATATTTGCACGGTCAGGCCGTTCGTTTTTTGGATCAATGCAAGCATTTCCTCCACTTTGGCTTTCATCCCGCCAGTGACATCTGTACTCGCCGAGCCGCCAATGCCTGCCCGCATCTTTTCATAATCTGATATTTGAATCTCTTTCACCAGCTTTGTCCTCGCTGGGAAATCCTCCCACACGCCGTCCTCGATGCCTGCCAGCAGAATACGAGAAGGGGAGAACTGCTCAACCAGAAACGTGAAGACATCTTCCGTCGAAAGGATCGTGCCGCCACGCTTCTCGTCAAAGGCCACGTCTCCATACACAACGGGCAGAAGATGCACTTCTAAAGACTTTCGTATAGCAAGTACGTTGTGGTGAATTACCTTGCGGTCGTTCGAGATCATCGAAGAGGATGGTGGAAATGAAATCGCTCCCACGCCTGCATTGAACAACGCTTCCATTACATAACGGTTCAACTCTGCCGCCTGAAAACGGACTTCGGCGAATCCCTGCCATTGTTCGGGGGTTTGCACGCCGTCACGCGTGCCGTGTTTTTTCGCGGCCACATGTCCGAACGAGCCAGAGCCATGCCCAAGGATCAGGAGCAGGTTGGGGTTTGAGTCCAGAACCGTTTTTATTTCCTGTGCCAGTTCTTTTAGTATGTCGAGTCTGGGGGTGTAGGGAATGTCCTTGTCGGTGATCAGTGACCCGCCAAGTTTGAGGAGAACGATTTCTTTTGTCATAATACGAGTTTTAACACAAAAG
The DNA here is from genome assembly GCA_030824405.1 of Anaerolineales bacterium. GTDB lineage: Bacteria > Chloroflexota > Anaerolineae > Anaerolineales > Villigracilaceae > Villigracilis. The sequence continues at coordinate 909 of JAVBXV010000013.1, forward strand.
TTCAAAAAAGTGACAGGAAATTTATGCCCAATCTGCGGCCGTCTGTTTTATAAATTCAGCATGCTATAATTCTTTTATGGATATTCGTTCTTTCGTATTGGTTCTTTCTTTACTTTCAATTATTGGCGCTTATATAGCCATTCGCTCAGCCATAAAGACAATGCAGATTGCCCGTAAATCTTCTTTTTATAGTTTACGGCGCAGGCAGAACGCAAGCGCATTGCGCTTGTTTGTTTTATTTCTTTTTCTGGTGGGTCTTGCCTTCTGGCTTCCATTTTATGGAGAGCCTGTAATCTATGTGTATTATCCGCCCTCGCCAACAGCTTCGATGACGCCCACCATTACGATGACACCCACCATCACAATGACTCCCACGCTGACGTTGATCCCGTCGCTGACCAATACTCCATCGATCACAGACACGCCTACGATCACCCCTACGCCATCTTTGCCTGATTCGATCATCACTTTTTTTTCGGGGCCAGTCACTCCAAACCCCGATGCGATTTTTACATCCATTCAATTTTCCACCGAGTTTGACGGGCTTAATCCCATTGACCCAAGAACCTCCTTTGAACTTCCCTTTCAATCCATGTATGGCGGCTTTGATTACAACAACACCATCCCTGGCGTGCAATGGACGGCGCTCTGGTATCACGAAGGAAAATTGATCTGCTACGAAACCAAGCCCTGGGACGGCGGCACAGGCGGCATTGGCGGGTATACCGAGTGCGCCGAACCGATTGGCGGCTGGCAACCTGGCCAATATGAAGTGCAGATCTTTATGGGCTATGAGTGGAAAGTGGTCGGAAGATTCAGCGTGCTGGATACTTTATCCACGCCTACGCCGACTGCCACGTTTGGAAATTCTCAGACCGTGATCGATACGCCAACTCCATAACTACCATGCTCAATGGAGCATAAATAATTTCATACGATGAAGAGGCAGATATCATGACACAAAAAGCATTTCAAGATCACTATCCTGAATATTTTGCGCATTGTTATGGCTGTGGCAGCATGAATGAACTCGGCCACCAGATCAAAAGTTTTTGGGACGGGGAAGAATCTGTTTGTCATTTTCAACCCAGGCCGTATCACACCGCCATCCCGGGCTATGTCTACGGCGGGCTGCTGGCTTCGCTGATCGATTGTCACGGCACAGGCACAGCCGCCGCGGCAGGCTATCGCGCCGAAAACCGCGCCATGGATACCGAACCGCCTCTGCGCTATCTGACCGCTTCATTGCATGTGGATTATCTCAAGCCCACACCCATGGGCCCCGCACTCGAAGTCCGCGCAAAGGTAAAGGAAGTCAAAGGCCGCAAAGTGGTGGTTGAAGAATGGATACTTGCCAATGGGGTCATCACCGTCAAAGGTGAGTTGGTGGCTGTGCAGGTTCCCGAAAGTTTGGTGCTTGAATTGTTGAGCAACAAGTAAAAGTGTAAGAAGTAAAAAACAATAAATAAAAACGTCTCGCATGATCAAGCAGCACCTTCAAGCTGCCATCCACGCGAGACGTTTTTTATACTACTCTCTGTTCTCTCTTCTCTTCTACTCTCTTCCACCTACCCAAAATATTCTCTCATCGGCTTGAAGTAAAAATCCTCCCAGCCTATTTTGTAGCCATCTGCCTGTTCCTCAGGGATCGTCGAGTGGATCAGAATAAGTTTTGTTCGCCCGTTTGTCTCTTCCAGTATGATCTCAACATGCGAGTCTTCGGCATCTTCGGGGAATTCGGCAGTGCGCCACGCTTGCACGATCTCTTTATTTTCTTCCAACTCTAAAAATGTTCCCCAAATATAACCATCCCAGGCGGTGAATGCGCCGCCTATGCGGCCGTCCACTTTGGCGGGGCTGCCCGTCATGAGCGTATGC
>JAVBXV010000323.1 GCA_030824405.1 Anaerolineales bacterium
TCTATCCGCTCTTCTCAACCGAGGATCAAAAGGAAGGCATGCAAGCCTTCATTGAAAAACGCAAACCAAATTGGAAAGGGAAATAGGACTTGCCCGCTTCTCTTTCTGACCTGAAAACTGGTTTTTCCAAATTGGGCCTGAGCAAAAGCCTTGTCATTGCGCACGCCTCCCTGCGGGCATTCGGCCCCATCGAAGGCGGCGCGGACACGATGCTGACCGCCCTGCTGGATTCCACACGCGGCATCATCATGCCAACCTTTACCTACAAGACCATGTTGAATCCAGATGTGGGACCCGCACATAACGGCATCACCTACGGCTCACAGCAAGACCTCAATAAAATGGCAGAACCATTTCACGCAGACATGCCCGTGGACCCGTCCATGGGCGTGCTGGCTGAAGTGCTTCGTAAACATCCCAAGGCAAAACGCTCCTCACATCCCATTCAATCTTTTGCAGGCATTCGCGCGGATGCGTTGATCAACTCGCAGACTATTTTCAACCCACTCGGGTTGATCGGCTTGTTGGCCGATAACGATGGCTGGGTGTTATTGCTGGGCGTGGATCACACCGTCAACACCAGTATTCATTATGCAGAAAAACTCGCGGGACGCATGCAATTCATCCGCTGGGCGTTGACGCCAGACAAAGTGGTCGAATGCCCAGGCTTCCCAGGTGATTCAGACGGTTTCAACGCGATCGCCATTGACGTGGAAAAATACACGCGCCGCGAAGAGATCGGCGGCGCGCTGGTGCAGGCAGTTCATTTAAAAAGTTTGATCAATGCAGTCACGAAAAAGATAAAAGAAAATCCATTTGCTTTGCTATGCACACGTCAGGATTGCGAACGCTGCAATGCTGTGCGTTGGGCGTAAGACAGCCGCGTCATTGCGAGTGCTGCTCGCAATGACGCCCTAAATTCCCTTTTCCTTCAACCAACTTAATATCTTTTCCGCAACAGACTTCCAGCCTGCTTCGAGCATCATATCGTGTGCCATGTTCGGGGAAATTTCCGCTTGCGTCTTGTACGCCTTTGCCGTGGCGTGGACATTCTTGATCGAAATGACCGTGTCGTTCTCTGCGCCAAGCACCAGCACAGGCGCTTTGACTCGTTTGGGATTCGCGAGGTTCAATCCCAACAGGTCGAGATACGCGCGGAAGGATTCGTCATCCAGCTTGGCGTAATATTTCAGCAGTTGTTTTTTGGGCATGTCATCTGAGAACAATGCCCAACGCGTATCCGCGGGGGTTTGAACGGCGGGACGTAAACGAAATTGCGTCAGCACCTTCAACAATGTAAGCGGACTATGTTTGAACACCCGTGCAGTTGCAGGCCACACACCAAAATGTGGAATGGGCGCCAGCAGCACTCCTGCAGGCGCTTCATTGCTTTGAAGATATTTCTGCGTAACGAACCCGCCCATCGAGTGACCGATGATCACGGGCGCAGTATCGAAAGTTTTTGCAACCTGCTCCACGTCACTGACGTAATTTGCGATCGAACTCCCAGCAATTTTGCCTTCGCTGCTTGCATGTCCACGCAGGCTCAGCGCCGTGGACTGATATCCCTGTTCGGCGAAGAAAGGCAGAAAGAACTCGTCCCAGCACCATGCACCATGCCACATCCCGTGGACAAAGAGCAGAGGCGTCTTGTGTGTTGCAATCTTCGGCGTACGGGTAATGGTTTCGAGTTTCATGTGGGTTCCTATGTGTGGATGCTTCGCACTTTATGTTGGAAACATGGCTTCCAGTGCGCGCCAGATCTCATCACGCCAGCAGGTGTAATTATGCCCGCCGACGAATTCACGATAGGTGACATTGTAGCCGTTCTCCAGCAGAAGCGGCTGCATGCGGCGGTTATCTTCCAACAGCCAGTCATAATGCCCGATGTCCATCCAGATCTTGAGCTCGCGAGATTGCTTCGCGCGGACGAGATCCACGGCAACAAAATCACGTCCCTCGGATTCAAACACACTGGACTGACTGATCACCCTGCCAAAAATATCAGGCATGCGCAAGCCCGTATACATGGACATCAATCCGCCAAAGGATGCGCCCAGCACACCATACGCGCCGCGATTCTTTTTGATATCGAGCAGGTTGAGTTTCTTTGAAGCCAAAGGCAGAATGACATGTTCAACGGTCATCAAGGTTGCATCGGAGCAGGCGTATTCCACGCCGCGGTGTTCGTCCCCGTTTTGGACGAATGCCATCGCGATCGGTCGGATGCGTTTTTTATAAATGAGATTGTCCACGATCACATTCAACAGGGTGCGCTGGAGATAATCTGTGCCATCGTAGACCAGCAGCAGCGGAACGGGTCCCTTGACGGGTGGCTGATACAAATAGACTTCGCGCTTGCCGCCCTCTTCGATCATCCACGTATCCACCAGGTGACGGGTGACCTTGCCGCGCGGTACATCTTTGCGCTTCAACGCCAGTGACGTGGGACGCGCTTCGGGCATGTAAAAGAAATGGTTGTAATGTTTGATGCCGTTGAAAGTTGTGTTTTTATTCAACGGGTCTTTCACGCGTTTCTTTGTGCGCGGGTCGTAAAAGGAATATTCGAGATAGGCGGCAGGATCCAGCTCGATGGAATATATCCATAATTCGGGTGCGATGCGCTTTAGTTTTTGTGGACCATCCTCCCACATGTGGATATCGTCGATCAAATGCGGCGCAGACTTTCCCTTCCACACAAAGGTGACTTGATTCCCTTCGATGACAGGGTTTCCGTTTTTACGGGCGAGTTCGAGAAGATTTGTG
>JAVBXV010000434.1 GCA_030824405.1 Anaerolineales bacterium
AAGAGGCTTTTTACCGCAAATATTTGGGTGGCAGCGCAATGGGTATGCACTATATTTTGCGCGATATGCCCCAGGGTGCAGACCCGATCGGCCCTGAGAATGTGTTGACCCTCTTCACGGGTGTGACCACGGGGGCGGCCATTTCTGGCCAAAGCCGTTTGAATGCAAATGCCAAATCGCCCATCAGCGGCGGTATCGGCGATTCGCAAAGCGGCGGCTTTTTCCCAGCTGAATTGAAATTTGCTGGCTTCGACGGTATCGTCATCAAAGGCAGATCATCCAAGCCTGTGTACCTTGCCATTATCGATGGCAACTATGAATTGCGTGACGCCGCGCATTTGATGGGCAAACTGACTGGTGAAGTGGATGATATCATTCACGCCGAAGTAGACCCCAAGGCTGAAATTCTCCAACACGGCATTGGTGCAGAGAACGGTATCTTGTTCTCCTCGCTGGCTTCCATGTCTAACCGCCACAATGGGCGCACAGGTATGGGGTTGGTGATGGCCTCCAAGAATTTGAAAGCGGTTGTAGTGCGCGGAAAAAAGAAAGTGGCGATCGCCGACCCCAAGGCGTTGACCGCTTTGAACCGCATCGGCCCCAAAGCTATTCCAGAAAATGGGGATATGGACGGTCTTGCCAAGTTCGGTACTGCTGTTGTGGTTTTGTTCAACAACACCATCGGTACTTTGCCAACCCGTAACTATAACGAAGGTCAGTTTGAAGGTTGTGAACCGATCAGTGGCGAGAAGATGGCAGAGACGATTTTGAAGGAACGTGATACCTGCTATGCATGCGTGGTCAAATGCAAACGTGTAGTGGAAATAAAAGAAGGCGCTTACAAAGTAGACCCGCGTTATGGCGGCCCCGAATATGAAACGCTTGGCACCTTTGGCTCCTACTGCGGAATTGACGATCTCGCCGCGATCTCTCTTGCAAATCAGATCTGCAACGAATACGCGATCGATTCCATTGCCGCTGGTGCAACGATCGCCTTCGCGATGGAATGTTATGAAAAAGGTGTCATCACAAAAGAACAAACTGGCGGGCTTGACCTCAAGTTTGGAAATGTGGATGCCATGCTCAAAGCTCTCGACATGATGGTCAAGGCTGAAGGCGAATTTGGCAAGACCCTTGGCATGGGTTCTGAGCGAGCTGCCGCAGTTTGGGGCAAGGGCTCAGATGAATTCTTGATCACCGTCAAAGGTGCAGAAGCCCCCGCACACATGCCACAAGCCAAACGCTCGCTCGGCTTGATCTACGCCGTCAATCCTTTCGGCGCAGATCATCAGTCCAGCGAACACGATCCTTATTACGAAGAAGGCGTTGGCGATTTCAACCTCGACCGCCTCAAGCAAATTGGTTTGGATTCTCCGCAGCCAGCCTATTCTCTCACCGAAGAAAAAGTGCGCTTCGCCTACGAAACCGAAGTCTTCTATTCCATGCTTGATTCTGCCGAGCTGTGTCAATTCGTCTACGGTCCCACCTGGACACTTTACGATGGCAAGGATACTGCTCACATGATCTCCTCCGTCACTGGCTGGGATCTCACTGTGGACGATCTCATGGAAGTTGGCCGCCGCCGTTTGGACCTCTTCCGTGTCTTCAATGCCCGCGAGGGACTCAGGCGCAATGCGGATAAACTGCCAAAGAAATTTTTCAAGCAACTGGCAGGCACTGGCCCAACAGCAGGTTTCGCTCTCACTCACGAAGAAATTGATACCGCCATCGACACATACTACAAACTGGCAGGCTGGACCAACGACGGCGTCCCCACCCCTGAGACGTTGAAGAAGCACGATCTCGAATGGGCAACTGAATATTTGCCCGCGTAAATAATTAAACACCAGGACACAATTGGCACGAAGGAAAAAAAGTGGGTGAGATAAAAATCTTCCCCTTTGAGCACTTCGTGTCCTTCGTGTTTAGACAAAGTACTTTCAAGGAAAATCATGACCAATCAACTCTATCAAGAAAATTTTTCTCACATGACCCCTGCATGGTCCCGCATCTTCAATTTTGTTGCTGACCGCGCCGAGGGTGCCTACATCTACACCGACGACGGCAAGAAGCTGCTCGATTTCACCAGCGGAATTGGCGTCACGAACACAGGCCACTGCCATCCCAAAGTTGTCGAAGCCATTCGCGAGCAGGCAGGCTTGTTCCTGCACGCGCAAGCCAACATCGTCGTCCACAAACCGATGCTGCAATTGATCGAGGAGCTGCGCAAGATCGTCCCGCCTGCACTCGATAGTTTCTACTTCGCGAACTCTGGCGCAGAAGCTTTGGAGAACGCCGTCAAGATCGCCAAAGCCGCCACAGGCAGACAGAACATCATCGTCTTCAATGGCTCCTTCCACGGGCGCACACACGCCACCATGGCGTTGACCACGTCCAAGACGGGCTACCGAACGGGCTTTGGTCCATTGCCTGCGGGCATTTATGTTTCGCCATTCCCATATGCTTTCAACATGGGCATGACCGAAGAACAAGCCAGTCAATATGCATTGAACCAGCTTGAATATCTGCTCGCTTCACAGACCGCGCCTAAAGACACCGCCGCCATCTTGATCGAATCGGTACTGGGTGAGGGCGGTTACATCGTCCCGCCAACCTCCTTCATGAAAGGCCTGCGCGAGATCTGCGACAAACACGGCATCATGCTTATCTTTGACGAAGTGCAATCAGGCTTCGGACGCACTGGTAAATGGTTCGCTCTCGAACACTTTGGCGTAGTCCCAGACATCATCAC
>JAVBXV010000012.1 GCA_030824405.1 Anaerolineales bacterium
TCATTATCTGGGTGAGCGTGCCTACAACATCAAGTGGATCAAAAAAGAATACTTTGATAAAACACACGCCTTCTTTGAAAAGCACGGCGGCAAGGCGATCTTCCTGGCGCGTTTTGTGCCCATCGTGCGAACGTTCGCTCCGTTCGTGGCGGGCATCGGCAAGATGTCTTATGGTTATTTCATCACCTATAACATTGTCGGCGGTATCTCATGGGTGTTGATCTTTACCCTGCTCGGTTATTTCTTTGGCAATCTTGAATTCGTGAAAAAGAATTTTGAGCTGGTGATCATCGCCATTATTTTGGTCTCTGTTCTGCCAATGGTCATTGAGTGGTGGAAGGCAAGAAGAGAAGCAAAGAAATAAATTTTGCAGGGCGGGAATATTCCCGCCCTGTTTTTTTTTATGAAATATATCGCCGTTCTTTTTACAGTTTTTATTATCGTTGTCATCATCCTTGCGGATCGCGGCCAGCTTGGCGCGGTTCATTTTCTTTATGATTTTCCGAATGGGGATAAACTCGGGCACTTCCTCCTTTTTGGACTCTTGAACTTTCTTCTCACTCTGACATGTATTCGCGCGCTTCCAAACCCCCGCCCGAAGCTGGCTGCTCTTTCTGTGGGTTTGGTCCTGGCTCTGCTCATCGGCGCGGAGGAGTATTCGCAGAAATTCTTTACCAACCGCACATTTGATTTGAGAGACTTGCTGGCAGGTTATCTTGGTTTGATCGTTGGCGGCTGGCTGGCTTTGAAAATAAAAAGATCCTGAAGGCTTTGAGCCTTCAGGATCTTTTTATTTATGGATATGTTACGGGATCAACTTCAGATGACCTTCGCTGTCATTGATGACAGATTCCTGCTCCCACCACATGGGATAGTATTCCACGTTGGCCCACATCTCTGCCATGTCGTCGTAATGTTCATGGTAGGCGTGGCCTGATTCGCCTGTGGTGTGGACGGTGAGGGAGTTGTCGAGGTTACCCAGGTCCACGATCATGCGCATCGAGGGCAGCCAGTTGGTTTCGTAGCCGTCACGCACAGACCAGCCCGTTGCGTTGACCAGCGCTTCGCCGCCGCCCACTGGGAACGGTCCACGGTTGAAGAGGTCTTCGATCAGGAAGACGCCAGATTCGCCGAGTGTGCTGTTGCGGAAGGTGGCGGCGTGCATATCGCCCCAATTCCAAGTGGAGATGTCTTTGCCGAAGATATCTTGCAATTCAGCAACGCCTTGAGGGAATGATTTCTGCATGATGTCTTGCATGGTTTCGGTGACATCGGGCGTGGTCTTGTCATCCCAGAAGGGGTCGTGCGGATTCTTCGCCATATTGCGCATGACTTCATTCCAACGTGAGCCGCCGTCTGGATAATAGCGTTCATCGGGGATGTCGTCGTTGAATGTGTTATTCAGGAAGGCGCGCCAGAATGCGTTGAACACGGCGGTGGGAGTGGAGTCTGCGCGGTTTTGGTAATCCCAATTCTTTAGCGTATCCAGCACGGGATTAAGATCGGAAGCGAATTCCAAATCCAAAAGAAGCGGCACGAAGACTTCTCCGTTGATGTCGTAGGAGTTGCCGTGCATTTCTTGAATGTAGGCAATGTCGATCTTGCCAGGTGCTTCCTTGATCATGTTGACGATGTTGTTGGCGCGGAAGCCGTAATCCCAATCGTAGGAAATGAAGTACGGATAATCGCGCGGCGGCACTTGATTGTTGGCGGTGACGATGTAGCCTTCTTCAGGATTGAAAGTGTAGGGCAGTTCCTCAAAGGGGATCATGCCTGTCCATTCGTATTCATCTGTCCAACCAGGGACGGGAATTGTGCCATCACCCTTGGCGCGGATGGGAATGTCGCCAGGCATTTGATATCCGATGTTGCCTTCGATATCTGCATAGATAAGATTTTGCGCAGGCACATGGAAGTTGCTTGCGGCTGCGCGGAACTCTTCCCAATTTTGTGCGCGGTCAAAACCCCAAATGGCTTCGAAGGGCGTGGAGGGAGTCAACGCAGTCCATGCGAGTGCAATCACATATTGTTCGGGAACTTCAACACCCGTGCGATCTTTGAAGGGCACGAACTCTGCATCTTCAGGATCGCCTTGATCGAGCAGCGGGCCATAGGTATCTGAGATGACAGGTCCGTGGCGGGTGCTTCGAACTGTGATATCGAGCGTGTCGCCATTCGACATCTTGATGGTTTCATCACGAGTTTCAAAATCAACCCATTCGCCATTCACTTCATATTGATCTGGATTTTCTGGATTTACTTTTTCAATATACAAGTCCATTACATCGGGGCCGACATTGGTGAAGCCCCATGCGATCTTATCGTTGTGGCCGATGACCACGCCAGGAACACCAGCGAAGGAAAAGCCTGCCACTTCAAATGGACAGTCGTCATTTTTTTCAACGCAGTGCAAACCAATTTGAAACCAGATGGATGGCATTTGAATACCGAGATGCGGATCGTTGGCGAGCAAGGGCATGCCAGTTTCTGACAGCTCTCCAGAGATCGCCCAAGAGTTGGAGCCAATGCCGTCATTCCACGGGCCAAGGAATGCATCCAACAAAGCAACGTTTTGTTCCACAGCGCTGAGTGCTTCCACAGAAACATCAGATTTTGCGAAGGAAGGAGTGTGCGTTGTTGGAGTTGAGCCGCCGCCAATGTTATTTACAATGACAGGGTGGTCTTCAGGATAGGCGGGGAAAAGCTGCGCCAATTGTTCGGGTGTTAGAGTCTTGAGCAAAAC
>JAVBXV010000091.1 GCA_030824405.1 Anaerolineales bacterium
GACGTGGAGGATGAATTCGGCGGCATTGATATTCTGGTCAACCACGCCAATGTGCAGCCCAAATCTGCATTGTTGGATATGGACGAATGGGATTGGCATCGCGTGTTCGATGTCAACAGTACAGGCGCGTTTTTGGTGACCCAATCCGTTGGGCGGGTGATGCGCGGTAAAGGCGGCGGGGTGATCCTGAATCTCGTCGAAGAGGCAGGCAAAGGCGCAGATAAAGAAGCGGCGTATTATTCCAGCCTCGCGAGTCTGGCGAAGATGTCTGAATTGATGGCGAAGGAATTAAGTCCATTTGGAATCAAGGTTTTTTCTGTGGCCCGTTCAGAGGATGTGGTTCGTTCTGTTTTTGAAAAATTGGAGTCTGCATGAAAGAACTGCTTGAGTATCGTATCTTTTTGGTGGCGCGCATTGCGCAGGCCGCGAAGGAATTTTGCGAAGCTTGTCTGTTGCTCGATCCTTCTGTAAAAGTTTCAGGAGAGTGGACGGCGCATCAGGTTGCGTTTCATATCTATGAAATAAATCGGCTTGTGTATGATGCGCGTGTGCGCCAGACTTTACATGAAGAGAATCCGCTTTTTGAAAATTTTGATCCCGAAGAATGGATGGCGGCGCACTATACTGGAAACGAGAATTTGGAAAAGATGCTCTCTGAATTTAGCGCGAATATAAATGACTTGTGCAAGGTGCTTTCTAGTCTGCCGAACGAGGCCTGGTCACGGTTGAGCCGCCATAAAATTTTGGGAGATGAGTTGACCCTGCAGTTGTGGGCGGAGTATGGGCTGGCGCACATCGAAGAGCATTTGGTGGAAATTAGACGAGGGGTATAATTCCAACCATATGCCAATTCTCGATTCGCACACGCTCGAATTTTTTAGTAAAAGTCCCGAACAAACCCGCCGCATTGGTATGAGGCTGGGTAGTGTTCTTAAGAAGGGGGATGTGTTGTGTCTGCAAGGCGAACTTGGCGCAGGCAAGACCACGTTCGTGCAGGGACTCGCGCAAGGCTGGGGGTCGTTGGATTCTGTTTCAAGCCCAACTTTTATTTTGGTCAATATGTATCGCCGTGCTGACGGCGCGCAATTATTTCATTTGGATACCTATCGGCTTGAGTCACAGCCTGAGGCTGAAGAACTCGATCTCGATTCGATGCTGGCAGAAGGTGTGCTGATCGTGGAATGGCCCGAACGTTTGGGCGATCTGATTCCCGAAGAACGCTTGTGGGTCAAGCTCGATCATATTTCTGATGAACAGCGTTTGATGTTGTTCAATGCAAATGGCGCTCGCTATGATGCTCTGCTCGATGGCATTCGCCAATCCATGTTTGGAGGCGGATAATGCTGCTCGCTGTTGATACTTCCACTGCACAGGTGGGGCTGGCTTTATATGACGGGGCGCAAGTGCTCGGTGAGATGACGTGGACAACGAAACGCCATCACACCACTGAACTGGCCCCCGCTCTTGCTGGACTTTTGGCCCGCTCTGGCAATACGATGGACATGGTCAACGCTTTGGCAGTTGCGATTGGCCCAGGTTCATTTACAAGTTTAAGAGTTGGGTTGGCGTTCGTAAAAGGACTGGCGCTTGCGCGTCATATTCCCATCGTTGGTGTTCACACGCTGGATATCATCGCTGCGGCACAGCCGCTCGGCAAGCATCCATTGATCGCGGTCTTGCAGGCGGGGCGCACGCGTCTGGCTTACAGCTTATATAAAAGCCAGAAGAAAGAGTGGCAGGTTGAGGGTGAGTTAAGAAGCGGAACCATCGATGAGTTGATGGCTCAGATCGAGAGTCCCACGTATGTGGCGGGTGAGCTATCTTCTGAAGACCGTCTGCATTTATCAAAGAAAAATAAAAATGTGATCCTCGCCTCGCCTGCGAATAGTGTGCGGCGGCCTGCTGTTTTGGCAGAACTGGCGTGGGCGCGTGTGAAGGATAATAATGTGGATGATGCGGCTGCACTTGCGCCGATCTATTTGCATGTTGCAGGAGCACCGCCTGCATGAGTATGCTGATCCGAAAAATGACATCGGGTGATCTGAAGCGGGTATTGGAAATTGACAAAATATCTTTTTCACTTCCGTGGCCTGAACGCTCATTTCAGTTTGAAGTGGAGAATAATCCCGCATCCAGAAGTTGGGTGGCGGCGTTGGATCTGCAGGTGGTTGGCATGGTGGTGGCGTGGTTCATTGTGGACGAGATCCATATTGCTACGATCGCAACGCATCCTGATTTTCGCAGGCAGGGGATCGGTGAGAAATTACTTTTGCATACGCTGAAAGCCGCAAAAGATGAAGGCGCGATCACTTCGCTGTTGGAAGTGCGCGAAGGCAACCTGGCCGCGCAAGCCATGTATCGTAAATTCGGCTACGTGGAAGATGGACGCCGCAAAGGCTATTACAAAGATAACGGTGAAGACGCGATCTTAATGTCGCTGAAAAACATCAATGATGTGTTGGAGGCGAAATGACAGCCGAAGAAACACTGTCCGCGATCGCACAGGAGGTTTCTGCCTGCACAAAATGTGTGCTGCATGAAACCCGCAAGAAATCGGTGCCTGGTGATGGCCCTGTAAATGCGGAGATCATGTTCATTGGTGAGGGGCCAGGTTTTCATGAAAATGAACAGGGACATCCATTTGTGGGCGCGGCAGGTAAGTTTTTAGATCAACTCCTCGCCCAGGCAGGTGTCACTCGTGCAGATGTGTGGATCGGAAATGTGGTCAAATGCCGCCCGCCCGGCAACCGTGATCCCCTGCCCGATGAGTTGGAAGCCTGTGATGTCCATCTTGAGGCGCAGATAAAAACCATCAATCCGAGTATTATTGTTACGCTTGGCCGTTTTTCAATGAACAAGTTCATCCCCGGGGCGAAGATCAGCGCCATTCATGGAGAGATGCAAAAGATTGGAGATCGTTATATTATTCCCATGTTCCATCCAGCGGCGGCTCTGCATCAGGCGGCGCTCAAACCTTCGATCCTTGCAGATTTTGCGAGATTGCCAGACCAGTTAAAAGAAGCACGCGCCGCATTGGGCAGGAAAGATGTGGTTGAAAAGATAAAAGAAACGGCTGTTCAACAAGATAACAAGCCGAAGCAATTAAATTTATTTTAAGGGACCAGGCAGTTTAAGCCTGATCACAAGGAGCATAAAATGACTACAAAAGAAACGCTCATTAAGAAGTTCAAGGAAAAGAAGGCAAAGATCGCCATTCTTGGTTTGGGATATGTGGGATTACCGCTTGCAGTGGTGTTTGGTGAGGCTGGGTACCATGTCACTGGTGTGGACCCTGATCAACGCAAGATCGATGCGCTGGCCCAGGGGAAATCCTATATTCCAGATGTCAAAAGTGAAGCAGTTGCGAAACTGATCAAAGATGGCAAGTTCACATCCACAACTGATTTCTCTATTTTGAAGGATATGGACGCTGTCAGCATTTGTGTGCCAACCCCATTACGCCAGACAGGCGACCCTGATATGTCGTTCATTATCTCGGCTACTGAAGAACTGGCGAAGTATATGCACAAGGGCATGGTCGTGGTGTTGGAATCCACCACGTACCCTGGTACTACGCGTGAATTGCTTTTACCCAAGCTGGGCATCGAACATGATCTCAAAATAGGTGAGGACTGGTTCCTTGCATTCTCCCCCGAACGTGTAGACCCGGGCCGCGAAGATTTCACAACGATCAATACGCCCAAGGTTTTGGGCGGTATTACCGAAGCATGTGGTGAAGTGGCAACTGCCTGGTATGAAGGTGCGATCAAGACCGTGCATCGCGTATCCACTGCGGAAGCTGCGGAAATGTCCAAGCTGCTCGAGAATACATTCCGTATGATCAATATTGGTCTGGTCAACGAACTGGCGATCATGTGCGAACGCCTTGGCGTGGACGTGTGGGAAGTGATCGATGCCGCCGCCAGCAAGCCGTTTGGCTTTATGAAATTCACACCTGGCCCTGGCTTGGGTGGTCACTGCATTCCAATTGACCCGCTATATCTTTCATGGAAGATGAAATCGTTTAACTACAATGCGCGCTTCATTGAACTGGCATCTGAGATCAACACGAACATGCCGCGTTATGTGGTCAATCGTGTGATGGAAGGTTTGAACGATCATGGCAAGGCGTTGAAGGGTTCCAAGGTACTTGTGCTTGGTGTAGCCTACAAGCCAGATATTGACGATGTGCGCGAGTCTCCAGCCATGGACGTGATCGGTCTGCTTAAGCAGAAAGGTGCAGATGTGGAATATCATGATCCATATATCCCGCATATTCATCATGAATACGATGGCTGGAAGATGGAAAGCGTGAAAGACGTAATGAAATCTGTGAAGGAAGCGGACGTGGTGGTGATCATTACCAATCACAAGGAATACGATTACAAGGCGATCATTGAATCTGCGAAATTTGTCTTTGATTCACGAAATGCCACTGGCAAGCTTGGCAAGAGCAGCGCAAACGTTACAAGATTGTAGTTTTAGATTTTCCAGTGTGAATTGTCGGGAGAAGTAACCCTGGCAATTCACACTTTTTATAGAGGAGTAGTTTTATGGCAAATTATTTGGTCACAGGCGCGGCGGGTTTTATCGGCGCACGGACATCCACCATGCTGATCGAGCAGGGACATACAGTCGTCGGCATTGACAATGTCAACGACGCCTACGATCCGCGCATCAAGGAATATCGCCTCGGAAAACTTCAGGCCTTGAAAGGGTTCAAGTTTCATAAGGCTGATATTTCCGATAAATCTTCGATCGACCTGTTCAAGAATGAAAAACTTGACGGTGTGATCAATCTTGCGGCACGCGCGGGTGTGCGTTACAGCGTGGAAAATCCCTGGGCATTTTTAGAATCAAATGTCACGGGCACGTTGAATATGCTGGAAGTGTGCCGTCAGTTTGGGTGCAGGAAATTTATCCTCGCGTCCACCTCCAGTATTTATGGCGAAAATCCGCAGTACCCAACGCCTGAAACTGCTTCGAGCAGTGAGCCAATGCAGCCATACGCCGCCAGCAAAAAAGGCGCGGAGGCGTTGGTACATTCCTATCATCATCTGTATGATATCGATGCGACCATCGTCCGCTATTTCACGGTCTATGGCCCCGCTGGCCGCCCTGACCTTGCGATCTTCCGCTTTGTGAAATGGATCATCGAAGGCGAGCCGATCCGCATCAATGGCGATGGGAAACAATCGCGCGGCTTCACCTACGTGGACGATATTGCCCGTGGAACGATCGCCGCGCTCAAGCCGCTGGGTTATGAAGTCATCAACCTTGGCGGGCATGAAGTTGTCACCATCAACGAGTTGGTTGCGTTGGTCGAAGACCTGACGGGCAAGAAAGCCAACGTGCAATATGGTCCGCCTAATCTGGCAGATATGTTCATGAATCAGGCAGATGTGACCAAGGCGCGCGAAATGCTTGGCTGGAATCCGCAGGTCAAGCTGCGTGAAGGCATCAAGAATTTGATCGATTGGTATTATGTCGAACGCGATTGGGCAAAAGAAATTTTGATGCCGTAAATAGTTTGTCATCAGAAAATCAACCAAACGCTCTGACGGAGGCTTAGCCCACCGTCAGAGCGTTTATAATTTCACCCATGTCCCTGCTCTCGAAATTCAAAAATGACCCGCTCTTCGGCAAAGTAATTCGCTCCAGTGGAAAATTACTTAGCGCGAATACCATCAGCCTTGCCTTGAGTGTGTTTCAAGGCGTGATGGTTGCGCGTTTGCTCGCGCCAGAAGGCTTGGGGCTGATCCGCATTGTGATGGTCTATGCATCCACAGTGAATAGCATTTTGTCTTTCCGCATGAGTGAATTGGTTGTGCGCTATGGCGGAGAGTATCTTGCCAAAGGCGAAAAAGAAAAAACTGCGGCCATTATGAAGGCCGCGGGCCTGGCAGAAACGCTCGTGTCTTTGCTCGCGTTTCTGCTGGTGGTGTTGTCTGCTGGGATCGCTGAAAAATATTTTACCGAAGCCACTGGCATTGCGTGGATGTTCATCATCTATGCGCTCGGATTGCTCGCAAATTTCAACGCCGAAACCTCCATGGGGATCTTGCAGGTGACGCACAAGATCGAATTGCAAGGCATATTCAACCTCACGCAAAATATTCTTGTTACACTCATCATTGGCGCGGCCTTTTTATGGAACGGCACTCTGCCTGTTGTGCTGGGCGCGTACCTGCTTGGCAAAGTCATTTTGGGGCTGACGATGTTCATCGCCGCGCAAATACAATTACAGAAAATTCTTGGCAGGGGGTGGTGGAAGGTTTCGCTTTCCAAACTTACATCCGCGCGCGAACTCATTCGCTTTGCGGTCAGTTCAAATATCAGTGCCACCATCATCAAGATTTTTCGCGAGAGCGAGCTTCTGTGGGTGGCGTTCTTTCTGCCCACAAGCATTGTCGGGTTGTACAGTGTGGCGTATACCATCGTCAGTTTTATTGCCATTCCCGCTGACCCGCTTATCTCAACCACGTTCCCTGAAATCAATCGTCTGATCGTGCAGAAGGCATGGCCACAACTTAAAGATTTTCTGCGTAAGATCACCACGCTTTCGTTTGCGTACAATCTCGTGCTTGGGCTTGGCTTCATTCTTTTTGGCCGCTGGATTATTCTGATCTATTCAGGCGAAGAATTTCTAAACGCCTATCCCGCCCTCGTTGCGCTCACCATCGGCATCGTTTTCAATTACATTCTTTTTTGGAATCGTCCGCTTTTGCTTTCGCTAGGTCTGCCAGATTTTCCAATTTGGGTCACGCTGGCGGTGGGCCTCACCAAAGTGACGCTGGCGTTTTGGTTAATTCCTCAATACGGCATTGTGGCGGCGGGCGCATTGCTTTCGTTCTATTACATCGCTTCGGTGGGCATCATGGCTTTGCGCGGCGTGAATGAAATTAAGAAAGTTGAGAGCAGAGAACAATCATGAAGATCGCAGTCATTACCAATTCACGTATCCCATCTTTAACTGCCAATTCAATTCAGGCGATGAAAGTGACTCAAGCCCTCATGCAATTGGGACATGACTTGAAATTATTTGCGCCGCGTGAAACGGATGCAGCTTCGCGTGAATCACTGGCCGCACATTATGGCTTGCGCTTCATCCCTGACCTTGACCTGCTTCCGTCCGAAAAACATTTAAAACGCTTTGACTTTATCTTCCATGCCCAGCGTGCCGCGAAACAATTCAACGCCGATCTGATCTACACGTGGTTGCCGCAATCGGCTGTCCTCGCGTTGTGGATGGGTTATCCCATTGTGCTCGAAATGCACGCGGATGTGGCTGGGAAAATGGGCGCATGGTGGCTGCGTCAATTCTGGAAGGCAAAAGGCCGCAAGGTGATGACGGTCACAACGTCTGCGTTGAGAAATGCTTTAGAACGCTCGACCCAGTTGAAATTTAAGGATGAAGCGCTGTTGGTCGCGCCGAATGGTGTCGAGTTGGAGAAGTATGACGGGCTGCCGAATCCGCAGGAAGCAAGACATCAATTAAATCTGCCTGAAGGATTGACTGTTGGTTTTACGGGTCATATTTATCCTGGCCGAGGTGCGGATCTGTTGTTTGAGCTTGCGAAGCAAATGCCGCAGGTGAATTTTTTGTGGGTGGGCGGCACGCCTGAGCTGGTGGATTTTTGGCGCGTTAAATTAACCGAATCAAAAATGACGAACGTGACGATGACAGGTTTTGTGAAGCATGAAGTCATCCCGCTCTATCAAGCCGCAGCGGATATTTTGTTGATGCCGTATTCCCGTTCCATTTCTGCCAGCAGCGGGCAGGATATTGCCGAAGTGATCAACCCGATGAAGATGTTTGAGTACATGGCTTCAGGCCGCGCGATCGTTTCGGCAGACTTACCTTCGATCCGTGAGGTGTTGAATGAAGGCAACGCGGCTTTCTGTGAGCCTGCTGATATTGAAAAATGGAAAGTGGAAATTGAGTCTTTGCTTGGCGATGAATCGCGCAGGCATATGTTGAGCACCCAGGCGCGCAAGGATGTGGAGCAGTTGACGTGGGTGAAGCGTGAGGAGCGGGTGATGGCGGGCTTGCGCTTCAATAAATGACATTTATTACTTGAAATGGCATTCTCGGGAGTTGTATAGTACGTCTGCGACTGTGCATATTTGGCGGAGGAAAAAATGCCATTAACCCCTGAAGTTATCGCTGCGGACGAAGTATCTCTTCAAATTTTGCTGATTCTGAGAAGTAACAGGCAATTTTCGATCCATGAAGTTTCCAGAACGATCGCTCAACCCATGGGGGAGATTTGGAATCGCATGACCCTGCTGGAAAAAAACAAGCTGATCGAAGTTGAAAAAGACGGTTATAAGTTATCGAAAGATGGGGAAAATTTGTTATTAAGCCTTGGGTACAACGTTCCAAAAGCGCTTGAGGATAAGCAAAGCAAAAAAGAGTCGGATGTGTTCCATATTCATCCATTTGGATCGTTCATTGAAATGGTCTATTGGATGCTGCTTCCGCTGACGATTACAGGGTTGTTGATGTTTGTCGCCGCATTGTATGCAAAGCGAACCATCTCTTTTGCCTGGAGCATAACCTTTATCATCTTTCTGCTTTTGTCTTTTATCCTTTACATCGTCACATCATTTCGCAAAGTTCCAGAATATGAAAGCCTGGTGGTCTTCCGTTTGGGTAAGTGTATCGGCAAGCGTGGGCCAGGACCTGTGTTGATCATCCCGCTTCTTGATAAACCCCAAAGTGTTGATTTGCGCGTCAAGCATCAGGAAGTTCCGCACGAAACCTGCATCACGCAGGACAATGTGCAGCTTGATGTTGACTTTGTTTTCTATTGGAAAATTCAGGAACCTGTGTGGAGTATTACAAAAGTAACCGACCCGGATGAATCCATTCGGCTGCTGGCGACTGCTTTATTGCGCGCGGTCATTGCTCATTTTAAATTCAACGATGTGATCAATCAGCGCGAAAGTATCAACGATCTGTTGAAGTTGAAAATTGATGAGATCAGTGCAGATTGGGGAGTGTACGTCACCACAATGGAGATCCGCGAGATCAAACCACCCAAGGAAATTGTGGACTCAATGCACAAGCAGGTTTCGGCAGAGTGGCAGAGAAAAGCGACTGTGATCCAGGCGGATGGGGAGGCGGAGGCTTTACGGATGCTTAACGCTGCCGCCATCGGAATGGACGAGAAAACAAAATCATTGAAATACTATGAAACCCTCAAGGGGTTGGGTCAGGGCAGCGCGACGAAATATATTTTCCCCATGGAGCTTATGAATTTGGCGAGAGGGGTGAATGGGCTGCAGGAGCATGATAAGCCTGCAGCAGATCATTCTGATGAGCACCCGGACAATGCCGGGCATATTGAAGGTGAAATAAAGTAAGTTTTTTATTGCTGTCTTGCGTTCTCGCGTAATATACGTATATCGTCATTTTCCAGAATGCTTTCTGGGTTGATTCCTATGGCAATCGCAACACTGGACAGGGCGGCTGCAAAGCCAGCTCTGTACTCGTCGTTCGATTGCTTTTTTGGTCTGGAGATCAAAGATGAGAAATACACGCTCATGATCGCGCGCGTAAGGTCTTCTCGGAACCATGGTTTTAAATTATTGGACATAACGTCTCTCCTCTAACTAATTATAGAACAAAATTTCTTGCTTTTCAATTTGTTCCCTCTTATATCACCTTTTGTTTCTGCTGCAGTTTACAAAGTTATTAGGGCGGCTGGATGGCGCTTTTCCAGAGGGAAGTTTTCGCTATATGTATATTGAATGAGCTTGAACAAATCCAAATGAATTCGTGGTAAAAGTGGGATATGACGAATTTGAACAAGCGCGATTTTATCTGGATTCTGCCGCTATCCCTGGGTTCGGGGGCGGTTTTATCTTCACTGCAGGCGGGGAACTGGTTCCTCGGCTGGCTGGGATTCTCCTTCCTCTTTCTTCTTTGTATTTCATTGCTGACCCTGTCCACGCGTTGGGCGGGCGTTGCTTCGAGTTTCGATATGCTCCTCACAGAGCAGCCAGAGCAGTTCAACCTGCGGAAGATCCTTGCGGTCATGGTTGCGCTTGCTTTCATTCTACGTTTTGTGGGCGGCGTGGCAACGTATCTGGCGTTACCTGTCAACGGGTTTGAAGATGAAGATGATCGCGCGGGCTTTGTGTATACAGATGCGCATCGCCGTGACGATCAAGCCTGGGATCTGGCACGCTCGGAACATCCCATTCTCGATGCCTTCAATAAAAAATTTGCGTACGACCAATATGGCGGCTTGCTGGCGTTGAGTGCGTTTGTGTATCGCTACTTTTCGCCCGATGCGCACCGTCCCTTGATGCTGGTGCTTCTGGCATCTTTTGCAGGAGCATTGGGATTGCCGTTTCTGTGGAAAGCTGCGGTTCAACAATGGGGTCACAAAACCGCGCTTGCTTCAGGATGGATATTTGCGCTGTATCCTGAAAGCATTTTGCTCGGCGGCTCGTCCATGCGCGAACCGTATTTGATGTTATTCAGCGCGTTGTCATTATGGGGCTTCGTTGATTGGCAAAACACGCGCACTACAAAATCGTTGCTCTGGCCGATCCTCGGTGTCAGCGGGATGTTGTTGGTCTCGCCCGTTGTTGCGTTGGTAACATTGGTTCTCTTTGCAGGGTGGATGTATTTCACCAGTGAACGCGGTCATCTTTCATGGTGGGGGGCGCTTGCCATTGCGGTTGTATTTATCGCGGGCTTATTCATGCTCACATCCGCTTTAGATCGTCAGGGGAATCTGGGCGGCGGCACTCCGTTTGCTGTGGTCAATAATTTTTTGCGCGAAGCCATCAAGATGGATGTCCATCACCTGGAGCGTAGCTCAGGCTGGGTACAAAAATTATTCGATGAAATGCCCAAATGGCTGCGCCTGCCTTTCGTTTTGATCTATGGGGTATTTCAGCCTGTTTTGCCCGCCGCACTCGTTGAACCCACTACACTTACCTGGCGGATCATTGCGATCACACGCGCCTTCGGCTGGTACGCTTTACTACCAGCTTTGATCCTCTCTTTTGGTGCGGCAGCAGGTCAACGGTCAGACGTGAAGCGAAAATTGTTGATGTGGTTAAGTCTGGTTGTGTGGGGCTGGATATTGCTCACATCCCTGCGAGGCGGCGCTGATCAATGGGATAATCCGCGTTACCGCACGATCCTGTTTTTATGGCAGGCCGTTCTTGCTGGGCATGTGTGGGTCTGGTGGTGGGAGACTCGCAATGCATGGTTCATGCGGATCATTGCGATGGAACTTGTGTTCCTGATATTCTTTGGTCAATGGTACGCGAATCGTTATTTCCAATTTGGGAGTCAACTTCCGTTTTCTCAAATGGTCATGTGGATTCTTGGATTATGGGCATTGATCTTCTTTGGGGGAGTGTGGTGGGATAGAATTCGCCGTGTTGGACATAGTGTATAATTCAGCGACTGAATTTTGAATTAGGAGAAAATAATGCCTACTGCTGTTGTTACTGGCATCACAGGTCAGGATGGATCCTACCTTGCAGAATTACTTTTGAAAAAAGGATATCGTGTAATTGGTGTGGCGCGTCGTTCAAGCACTGTCAACGACGAGCGCATTAGACATCTTTTGGATGATATTACAGTTGTGCAGGGTGACTTGCAGGATCAGGGTTCTCTGCTTTCTCTGCTTGAGGAATACAAACCAACAGAAGTCTACAACCTTGCGGCACAGTCTTTTGTGCCAACTTCGTGGTCTCAACCTGCGTTGACAGGCGATGTCACCGCCATTGGCGTTACTCGTCTTTTGGAAGCCATTCGCTTTGTAAACCCAAAGATACGTTTTTATCAGGCATCTTCCAGTGAAATGTTTGGGAAAGTAATGGAAGTTCCACAGAGCGAGGATACTCCGTTCTATCCACGCAGCCCGTATGGTGTGGCTAAGGTCTATGGTCATTGGATTACGGTGAACTATCGTGAGTCTTTTGATATGTTCGCCGCTTCTGGAATTTTGTTCAATCATGAAAGTCCGCGCCGTGGAATGGAGTTTGTCACACGCAAGATCGCAAATGCTGTGGCACATATTAATCTTGGTCTGGCGAAAGAATTGCGTTTGGGGAATCTTGAAGCACAGCGTGACTGGGGGTTTGCAGGAGACTACGTGGAAGCCATGTGGTTGATGCTGCAACAGGATTACCCTGATAATTATGTGATCGGCACTGGTGAGACTCATGCTGTCCGTGAATTTTGTGAGATCGCATTCTCTCATGTCGGCCTGGATTACAAGGAATTTGTTGTGCAGGATGAAAAATTCTATCGCCCTGCCGAAGTGGATCTTTTGATCTCCGACCCGGCCAAGGCGCGCAATCAATTGAAGTGGGAGCCATCTGTTTCCTTCAAGGAACTCGTTACCATGATGGTGGATTCGGATCTGGCGCGGTTGAAAAAGAGCTGAAAAAATTGTATTGGATATGATGAAAAGATTTGAATTTTGGAAGATCAGAGAACTACCTTCATGGATGCCCGCTGTAATAGTCGTCCTGGGGGCACTTGTCTATTTAATACAAGCGGTGCTGTATGCCCATACGACCATCCCAGGTTTGGATGAAGGATCGTATCTGCTAAAAGGCAATCTTTATTTGCGGGGCATCTATGAGCCTTTTGAACCGTATGGTCCCTTAACAAACAAGGCTCCGTTTGCTTTTTTGATCCCCGGCTTTGCGCAGTTTTTTTTTGGTGCAGGATTGCGAACAGGAAGATATTTTGCGATCTTCCTCGGCCTGCTTACTGTTTTGGGTACCTCGATTGTTGCGCGTCGTTGGGCAGGGAAGTGGGCAGCGGCAGGCGTAGTGTGGGGGTTTGCGTTAAGCCCAATGGTGATCAAGATCCATGCTATTACCGCATCTGAAGTGATCATTGCCTCCATGTTGGCGTGGATGTGTGTGTTCGTGCTTGGAGAGGTCCGTCCACTCTGGCAGATCGTTTTAGGCGCTGCTTTGGCGGCACTTACAGTGCTCACCCGTCAGAATATGATTTTTGTGCTGCCCTTTTTAATTTTGTATGTTTTCTGGCAGCATGGAAAACAAAAAGGAATCTGGGCTTTCGTCGTTGGCGTATCTATTTTTCTGGCTGTACATATTTATTACTGGCCGAATATATTGACGATCTGGGCGCCGTGGCTTCCCGACTCACTCACACCCTTTCTTGATCCATTCCGTTTGCCCAAAGATGCAACTCCCATTTGGAATCCGTCTGTAGATTTCGGAAATCGTGTCAATGCATTTTTTCAAGGGATACGTTACCATTTCATACCTGTGGTTGGTAGCTTGTTTACTGTCTCTTTGTGGACTCGCCCGAAAGATTGGAAATCTGACCCTGCTTTCCGTGCGATTGTTTTCCTGACCCCGCTTTATTTCATATTATTTGCCATGCATGCCTGGGCTGCAGTGGCAAGCCAGTATGAAAGTTACAGTTGTGTTTATTGTTTTACCCCCTACCTGACGTTCTTTGATCCCATTGGGATTTTATTGGCAGTTATTTCTTTTTCAGCCGTGTGGAAGCGTAACCCGCCTGTGCTAGGAAAGATCGTTTCCATTATTCTTGTGGTTTTGCTTGCCATCGGTATTGGGTTTTCGTTGTCTGACACTGTTGGACGCCAGCTTCTTGAGTTTCCTGTCCCTCGCATGCGTGATGGACAAATTTTGGCTGGCACCACGCTACTCATGGATTTTCTTAAGAATAAATTCGCCTTCTCGCTTCCAGAGATCAAACGTTCAATATCATCATTTTTCGGCTTTTTTGCAGGGCTTGCTGTGTTGTTTTCTGCATACATTTTATGGAAGCGCTCAGATAAATCAAAAAAACCTGATTATGTTTATGTGCTTGCCAACTCCTTTTTTGTGTTGGGACTTGTGCTTTCCCCCTTGCTTAATGCGGGCGGCAAAAGCAGGGATTGTGAGTACGACATCATTGCTGCGAATGAAGAACTTGGACATTACCTCGCGAAAGTGATCCCTGCTGATAGTCTGGTATATTGGGAAGGCGGGTTATCGTTTACCCCCATGGTATATGTACCAAATGCGCGTATTTTTCCCCCGCAGATAAATGATGGTTATACTTATCGAAATGGTGGCGATGCCGATCTACTCTACCGTTTCAGTCACTGGAACAGCGAATTGAATGCGCAGTGGGTGGCCAGTGCCGATGTATTTATAATTGAAGCAAAACGATACGCCCCCTGGAAAGAGTTTTTAAATCCCCAGGAATTTGAAGAATATCAGCCTCCCGCTGCTGCTCCATCGTGCAACACAGGCGCAGAATTAAGGATATTTCATAGATTGCCATGAACCTTTCACTAGTCATCCCCGTTTATAACGAGCAGGAAAACCTGCCATTGTTGTTTGAAGCTGTCTATCAGACCATGAACGCATCCAACCAATCCTGGGAGGTTTTGCTGGTGGACGATGGCAGCCGTGACCGTAGCCTGTCTGTCCTCAAAGAATATGCTGAAAAAGACCCAGAGCATGTACGTGTAATCTCATTTCGCCGAAACTTTGGTCAAACAGCCGCCATTGCAGCGGGTCTTGACCATGCAATAGGCGATATCATTGTCCTGCTCGATGCTGATCTGCAGAATGACCCTGCTGATATTCCGATCATGCTGGCCAAATTAGATGAAGGGTATGATCTTGTCAGTGGCTGGCGCAAGGATCGCAAAGACAATGCCTTCACTCGTAATCTGCCTTCTAATATGGCGAATTGGCTTATTTCGCGTGTCACCGGTGTGCACTTGCACGACTATGGCTGTACATTAAAAGCATATCGACGCGGCGCATTGGAAGGGTTTCGTTTGTATGGTGAAATGCACAGGTTTATACCGGTGTATGCGAATTCTGTGGGCGCCAATATTGTGGAAATTCCCGTCCGCCACCACCCGCGTAAATTTGGAAAGACCAAGTACGGGCTGGAGCGAACCGCGAAAGTCATCCTTGATCTGTTCACTGTGAAATTTTTAGTGAGCTATGGGTCAAAGCCCATTTACCTTTTTGGCGGTACGGGCGGCCTCCTCATGATTGTCAGCACGATTTTCATGGCGTATCTTTTTATTAGAAGACTCTTCTTCTTTGTGAGTGTTACCGGTTCACCGTTATTTCAAATGAGTGCCATGTTCTTCATCCTCGGTTTTCAGTCCATTCTTATGGGGTTGATCGCTGAATTGCTTGTTCGCACCTATCATGAATCACAGCGTAAACCAACCTATACGGTCCGTACCATGATCAACGTGGAATCTGAAACTCGTGATTAATTGGTGGCGTGAAAATCGTCAAAGTATTGCGCGTTGGACAGGTACTTTTCTTGCAATTGCTTTGATCGTGTTTTTGCTTGAGCAGGAAGGGGGGGGCGATCTTGTGTCTGCTTTGAAGCGTGTTTCTTTGTGGTATTTTCTTGCGGGGGTTGTCATCATGCTCGGCTCACGCCTGTTTGTGGCTGCTCGTTGGTATATTCTCCTGCGTTCGGGTGAGGTTAATGTCTCTTTTAATCAAACAGCCATGCTCACTTTCACAGGTTTGTTCTCCTCTAATTTTTTACCAACAACGATCGGGGGAGATGTAGTGCGGCTTGGCGGCGCCATGCAGTTGGGGTATGACCGTGCCATTTGCCTTGCTTCTCTTGTCGCTGATCGTTTGATCGGCATGGTCGGTATGAGCTTCGCCCTGCCGTTTGGGTTGGCCCCCGTGCTGGCGCTTGGCAAGGATGGTTTGCAATCCATTACGATCGCTTCACTTTATCAAAAGGGGCTTGAGTTCATTAAACGTACTTTTGATGCTTTTGCCATCTGGCTAAAAAAACCAATTCCGCTCATGCTTTCCTTCCTTGCTACGTTTGGAAATATGGCGTGTATTTTTGCCGCCATTTATCTTCTTATCACCGGCATGGATCATCATATTTCATATTGGTTGATCGCCGGGTTGTGGAGCCTTACATATTTTGTCACCCTTATCCCGGTCTCTGTCAACGGGTATGGCGTGCAGGAACTTTCTCTCACTTTTTTGCTTTCACGCATCGGCGGATTAAGCCATTCTGAAAGTCTCACCGTTGCAATTTTAATCCGCACATTATTTATTATCACCAGTTTACCTGGGGCATTTTTCCTGCCGTCCATTCTTGCTGCGATCAGCAGTAAATCGAAAAACAATACTATTTAATATATTCCCCATGCGTATCCTGGTTGTTATTTATGAATTTCCACCCATTGGCGGCGGCGGCGGGCGAGCCGCTTATGATGTTTGCAAAGCCCTGGCAGCACGCGGCCATGAAATAATCGTGCTTACTGCTCACATGGGTGAACTCCCCTTTGAAGAAATGCGGGATGGAATTGGCATTGTGCGGATTCCTTCCCTGAGAAAAGAATCTTTTCGAGCAACATTTACTGTAATGCTTGCCTACGTTCTTTCTGGACTTTGGGCTGGGCTGCGCTTAATTCGCCTTTATCGCCCCGAAGTTATTCATGCGCATTTTGCCGTTCCGTCAGGTGCGTTGGCATGGATGCTTTCCATCATTACTGGCACTCCTTATATCCTCACCGCCCATCTTGGGGATGTGCCGGGCGGGGTTCCAGAAAAGACAGGCAAATGGTTTCGCTGGTTACTGCCGTTTACGCATCCCATCTGGAAGCGTGCTCGGCGTATCGCTGCTGTAAGTGAGTACACTCGTCATCTGGCTTTGCGGCACTACCCGGTGGATATCTCCGTGATTCCAAATGGCGCAGATGTGGAACTTCTTGCTCCCGCCGAATTAAAAATTAATCAACCGCCCCTTCTGGTCTTTGCCGGGCGTTTTGTGCCTCAGAAAAATCCTCTTGCCATAGTAGATATCCTTTCTCAAATCAAAGATCTGGATTGGCGTTGTGCCATGTTGGGAGATGGTCCTTTGCTAGAAGATGTAAAACGTGAAATAGAAAAAAATGAGATGACAGACCGCTTTGATCTGCCCGGTTGGGTAACCCCGGAAGATGTTTTGGATTGGTTCTCAAAGAGCGACATTCTTTTCATGCCATCTCTTTCTGAGGGGCTGCCTGTTACCGGCGTTCAAGCCCTTGCAAAAGGACTTGCCCTGGTCGTTAGCGATATTGGCGGCTTTGTAGACCTTGTGGACGAGAGCAAGAATGGCTTCCTGATCGAAACTCATGACAGCGCAAAGTTTGAAGAAGCGCTGAGAATCTTGATCTTAAATCCAGAATATTTGCTGGAATGTCGTAAAAAGAGCCTGCAAAAAGCTCAAGAATTTGACATTGTCAGAATAGCGGATCGGTACGAGAATATGTTTCAGGATATCTCAGGTGATACTCATGAAACGTAGTTTCCAAAAGGATAAGCGCGCATCATTATATGGGGATGGTAAAGCCGCGGTTGAGATGTGCAGACTTTTGAAAGACAAGTTAGGCTAGCCTTATGATGTGCCTTGACAGTGGGGGATTTTCATGTGAGAATTCAGAAAATGAACTCTCGGCCTGTAACAGAAATCAAACAGCACGAATACGCCCTTCTTAACGAAATTGCACAGGACTCCATGTTGACCCAGTCCAATCTCTCTGATCGCCTGGGAATTGCTGTGGGAAGTGTCAATTGGTATATCAAGCGTCTCATTACCCGTGGCTGGGTTAAGGTTTCCCACCTGGATCGTACCCGCTTGAAATATGACCTTACCCCGGAAGGCATGGCCGTGTTTACACAGCGCGCCCTCTTGTATGCGCGCGACTCGTTAAAGGTGTATGGCGAGTATCGTAAAAAGGCCAAAGCGCTTGTAACTGAGCTGAAACAAAAAGAGATTACCCAGGTGCACATTGAAGGGGATGATGAGGTTGTGGATATTTTGCGCCTGACCTGTATTGAAGATGGACTACTCGTGCTTGATTCGCCCAATGGGG
The DNA here is from genome assembly GCA_030824405.1 of Anaerolineales bacterium. Classification (GTDB taxonomy): domain Bacteria; phylum Chloroflexota; class Anaerolineae; order Anaerolineales; family Villigracilaceae; genus Villigracilis. The sequence continues at coordinate 17,895 of JAVBXV010000091.1, forward strand.
TCAGTTTGAAAGTGAATGGGCAGGAATACCAGGCGGTTATTTCGTCCAAGTGAAAACTGATTTCATTGTTTATTCAAATCATTCTTTGAAAGGTGAGTCATGGCTAAGAATTTTGCTGTAATCGGTGTGGGAGGGTATATTGCCCCCCGTCACTTGCGTGCCATTCGCGATACGGGAAATCAATTGGTGGCTGCTGTGGACCCAAAAGATTCTGTGGGTTTGCTGGATCAGTATTCATATGATGTGAAGTTCTTCACCGAGATTGAAAGGTTTGACCGTCACCTGGAGAAGCTGCGCCGCGGCCCGGACGAGAACCGGGTTCATTTTGTGACGGTGTGTTCTCCTAATTATCTGCATGATTCTCATTGCCGCCTTGCCTTGCGTGTTGGCGCGGATGCGATCTGCGAAAAGCCCCTTGTGATCAACCCGTGGAATTTTGATGCACTCGAAGAGTTGGAAGCGGAGACGAAGCGCCGCATTTACACCATTCTGCAGCTGCGTGTACACCCTGCCTTGATCGAACTCCGTAACTCTTTACAGAAATCGGAGCAGATGCATGAAGTGGAGATGACCTATATCACCAGCCGCGGCCCGTGGTATCAGGTTTCATGGAAAGGTCATGCGGATAAATCAGGCGGTGTGGCAACCAATATTGGCGTGCATTTCTTTGATCTATTAATTTGGCTGTTCGGTTCTGTAGACGGCGTGAAGGTATATCATTCAGATGAAAGCCGCATGTCTGGCTTTATCGAGCTTGAACATGCTCGTGTGAAATGGTTCCTTTCTGTGGATAAAAATGATCTGCCTAATTCTGCAAAAGCAGGCGGCAAGACAACCTATCGATCCATTACCGTGGACGGTAAAGAGATCGAGTTTTCAGAAGGCTTTACCGACTTGCATACCCGTGTTTATGAAGAGACGCTGGCGGGGCGTGGTTTCGGGATCGCGGATGCGCGTCCTTCCATTAATTTGACCCATGCCATTCGCTCGGCTGAGATTTCGCCGAAGGATGAATTGGCTCATCCGTTATTGAAAAAATAATATGGCTGATTATTTTGTTCATGAATCCAGTTATGTAGACGAAGGCGCAGAGATCGGCGCTGGAACGAAGGTCTGGCATTTCTGCCATGTGATGCCGAACTCGCGAATTGGTGAGAGGTGTAATATCGGGCAGAATGTGCTGGTCTCTTCTGGTGTGATGATCGGAAATAACGTGAAGATCCAGAACAATGTTTCGTTATATACGGGCGTTGTAGTTGAGGACGATGTTTTTCTGGGACCTTCGATGGTCTTCACCAATGTTATTAATCCGCGCAGCCATGTCAGCCGAAAAGATGAATATAAAACTACGTTGGTTCGCAAGGGCGCGTCCATTGGGGCGAACGCCACGATCGTGTGCGGCACCACTTTGGGAAGATATTGTTTTGTGGGTGCAGGCGCGGTGGTGACGAAAGATGTTCCAGATTACGCGCTCGTCTATGGCTCTCCAGCACGTGTGCGCGGTTGGATGTGTCAGTGTGGAGAACAGTTGACGTTTGAAGGTGATCGCGCAGTTTGCAAAAGCTGCGGCGATGCTTATAGAAAACAGAATCAAGTTGTCGGTCCGGAAAGAGGCGAATGATGATTTCATTGGTTGATCTGACAGCGCAGTATCATTCCATCAAAGAGGAAATTGATGCGGCGGTGTTATCCACATTAGAGTCTGGCCATTTTATTTTAGGCCCGCAGGTTATAAAGTTTGAGGAAAGTATTGCCTCTTATCTTGGCGTGAAGCATGCGATCGGCCTGGCTTCAGGGACAGATGCGTTGGTGCTGGCGTTACGCGCGTTGAATGTAGGCGAGGGCGATGAGGTAATCATCCCTGCGTACACATTTTTTGCGACCGCAGGCACAGTGATGTCTGTTGGTGCCAAGCCCGTCTTTGTGGATGTTGATCCACAGAGTTATCAGATCGATGTACATAAAATTCGATCTGTGATTACGCCGCGAACAAAGGCGATCATCCCCGTGCATTTGTATGGGCATCCTGCGGAGATGAATCCGATCCTTGAAATTGCGCGTGAACATAATTTGAAGATCATAGAAGATAACGCGCAGGGATTTGGCGCGGAGTATCTTGGCACAAAAACAGGTTCAATGGGCGAGATCGGTTGTTTGAGTTTCTTCCCCACAAAAAATCTCGGTGCGTTTGGTGACGCGGGCATGGTGGTGACGAATGACCCCGCGCTGGCTGAGCGAATGCGAATGCTGCGTACGCACGGTTGGAAGAAAAAATATTATTCAGAAGAGGTCGGTTATAACACCCGCCTTGATGCATTGCAGGCTGCGATCTTGCAGGCGAAATTCCCGTATCTTGATTCGTGGAATGAGAAACGCCGTGAATTGGCGCATCGTTATACTGAACATCTTGCGCCGCTCGGAGTTGTAACGCCTGTGGAGCGCGAATGGGCGAAACATGTTTATCATTTGTATATTATTCGTTCTGCGAAACGTGACGAGTTGCAGGCGTTCTTGAAACAGAAGGGTATCGCGTCTGAAGTGTATTATCCTCTGCCGCCGCATCTCTCTGTTCCCTGCCGAAAGTTTGGATATAAGGAAGGCGACTTCCCGCATGCGGAACTGGCCGCATGCGAGACGCTTGCGCTTCCGCTGTACCCGGAGTTGACTCTGTCTCAACAGGACGAAGTGATCGCCGCTGTGAAAGAGTTTGTGGGTTGACAGAATTTTTACTCGATATTTCAGGTTTGTGTGCTCTGAAATATTTGCAGATTATTTCTGAGTATGTCTATTATTTGAATAGTTAATGTGAGATTTATTCTTGATTAGTAGTATTGTGATATTTAAATGCTGACAAAAAATATTGTTGCAAATTTATTTGGACGAGTATGGCCAATGCTGCTGGGCTTTTTATTTGTGCCGGTATATTTGCATTATTTGGGAGTTGAGGCCTATGGTTTGGTTGGTTTCTTTACTTCACTACGCGCCTTGATAAGTTTTCTTGATCTTGGACTTAGTTCTGCGGTGAACCGCGAAATTGCACTGCGATCCGTCTCTCCTGAAGGGCGCTCGGAGATGCGTGACCTGATTCGAACACTGGAGTTGGTCTATGGGGTGGCGGCGATTTTGATCGTGCTGCTTTTTGTCGTTGGGGCCGGGTGGATTGCTGAGCATTGGATCAGTGTAGAGGAGTTGTCTATTCAGACGGTCCGAACGGCGGCTATTATTTTTGGTATTACACTTGGGTTGCGTTGGCCGGTTGCGCTATATAGTGGGGTGTTACAGGGTTCTGAAAAACAAGTTCTCATGAATGGGATCTCCACCACAGTTGGAACACTTGGAAGCCTTGGTGCAGTATTTGTGATCGTGTTGATCTCTCCTACCATCCTTGCTTACTTGTATTGGCAGGTTGCCATGGCTTTTCTGGAGGTGGTTGTTTATGCAGCAGGGGCCTGGCGGGTGGTGACAGGAGACAATACTCCACATGCGAGATTTGGGATGTTGCGGGGGATCTGGAGGTATAGCGCCTCAGTGAGCTTTAACTCCCTTCTGGCTGCTTTGATAAAACAAATGGATCGTGTATTGATCAGCAATCTGCTTTTGCTGGTGCAGGTGGGGTATTATTCGACAGCAAATGCCGCTTATTCGGCCTTGTCTATCATTTCGTCCCCGCTGGCGGCTGCAGCGTTTCCGCGTTTTGCAGCGTTGATTGCGGAAAAAGACGAGAGTACTTTGGCTTATACCTATCATAAATTATCGCAAGTGAATTCCTTTCTGGTTGCTCCAGTATCTGGGAT
>JAVBXV010000415.1 GCA_030824405.1 Anaerolineales bacterium
ATATCTACCCCTCAGACCTTGCGAGGTCTTTGAGCGATTATTATCGGCGCAAGGGCGTGGAGCTTGTGCCCGGGGATGAAGTGAAAAGCCTTGAGAAAAATGGGAACAGTTTCAAGGTCCAGACCAGAGGCGGGGCTGTCCTGGAGGTGGACGGGATCGTGGCGGGCATCGGTGTTCATCCACGGGATAAGCTGGCGAAGTCTGCGGGCATCAAGGTGGACGATGGCGTTCTGGTGAATGATCGTTTGCAAACCTCTGCAACTGATATTTTTGCGGCGGGAGATGTGGCCAGATTCGAGCACCCTGTTTTGAAGAAGTCTGTGCGTGTGGAGCATGAGGATAATGCCTTGAAGATGGGCAGGCAGGCTGGGCGCAACATGGCTGGCGCAGACGAGGTGTATCTGCATACGCCTGTTTTTTATTCTGATATGTTCGAGATGGGATATGAAGCCGTGGGCGAGTTGAACAGCAAGCTGGCGACGGTGGCTGTCTGGCAGGTGCCCTTTCAGAAGGGTGTGGTCTATTACATGGATGGCGGCCGCGTGCATGGTGTGTTGATCTTGAACCTGCGTGATAAATTGAAGGAGGCAACTGCCTTGTTAAAAGAGGCGGGGCCTTTCAAGGCGGAGGATCTGGTCAGTAGAATTTCCTGATAAAAAACACCACGAAAAATTAATTTCGTGGTGTTTTTTTATCTATACCCAATTTGTTTTACACGTCAAAATATAGACTCATCTCGTATGGGTGCGGACGATTGCGGACGGCGAAATATTCGGAGTGGCGTTTGTAGTCCACCCATTGCTGGAGCATCTCTTCGCTGAAGACTCCGCCTTCGAGCAGGAAGGCATGATCGGCTTCCAGTGCGGACAAAGCTTCATTAAGAGAGGCAGGTAACGGCTTGATTCTGGAGCGTTGTTCTTCCGTCCAGGAAAAAATATTCGCATCGAACGGGCCGAAGCCTGCTTCTGTTGGGTCGATCTGATTCTTGATCCCATCCAGACCTGCCATTAATTGCGCGGCGAGCATGAGATAGACATTGCCCGTTGCATCGGGCGGACGAAATTCCATGCGGGCGGCATCTGGCTGTGTGGCGTATTTTGGAATGCGCACTGCGGCGCTGCGATTGCCAAGTGAGAAGAACGCGTTGACGGGGGCTTCATAACCAGGCACGAGACGGCGATATGAATTGGTGGACGGGTTGGTGAGCGCAAGCAATGCGGGACCATGTTTGAGCAGGCCGCCAATGTAATAGAGCGCCAGTTGACTCAGACAGCCGTAGCCATCGGCCTGATAAAAAACGTTTTTGTTGTTCTTGAAAAGATGCTGGTGGAAGTGCATGCCGCTGCCCGCTTCGCCAAAAAGCGGTTTGGGCATGAAGGTGGCGGTCTGGTTGTTTTCGTGCGCGGTCATCTTGGTAACGTACTTGATGATCATGGTGGCGTCGCCCGCCTGCAGCAGACCCATCATGGGGGTTTCGATCTCGCATTGACCTGGGCCGCCGACTTCGTGATGATGATATTTGACGGGTACGCCCATCTTTTCCATGTGTGCCATCATGCGCGTGCGGACCTTGTACAACTGGTCTTTGGGCGGAATGGCGTGATAGCCGCCATGCAATGGGATGTAATGTCCGTGCCCGCCATCGCCGCTGTTCCAATCAGCTTCTCCGCTTTGGATGGTGTAGCCCGCGCGATTGACTCCGTTCTCGTAGCTGACGCTGTCGAAGATGTAGAACTCGAACTCTGGCCCCCAGCGGCTTTCGTCTGCTATGCCCGTGGACTTCATATATTCTTCAGCGCGGATGGCGATGTTGCGCGGGTCATTGGTGAAGATCTCGTGCGTATCGGCTTCGAGGGTTCGGCAGATGAAACTGAGGGTGGGGGTTTCCCAGAATGGGTCTACAAAGGCTGTTGCCAGGTCTGGGACCATGACCATATCGCCAGATTTTACAGATTTCAACCCAACCGAGGAGCCGTCGAAACCGATGCCTTCCTCCATTAACTTTGGGTCGAATTGACTTGCAGGGATGGTGAGGTGATGCCAGCGGCCCCACAGATCGCAGAATTTCAGATCGACGACCTGTATGCCCTGTTCGGTTACAAAATGCTGCGCCTGCTCAAAAGTTTGAAACATAGTTTCTCCTGAAAAACAGAATTCGTGCAGGCTGACGATAGCATGGATGCAGAATGATGATAAGTGTTATTTATCCTTGCGCTGAAGTTCACATATCACGTCGCTGTTTTTTGAAAGGGGACGGGACTCTTCCGCTGGCTCTCTGTACCTGTGAGTAAGGTTAGGAAAGGCTCATGAAAGCGTGGAGCAATCGTTTGTATGGCGTAGGGGATGCGTCGAGCAGATTTTGCAGGCGGGTGATAAAGTTGAGTTCTCTTCTCCTCCTTAGAGAAAGAGCCAGTGTTGGCGCACTGGCTCTTTCAATTTAATGGTCTGTCCATTATCCACGCGCGGGGCGGCAAAGTTGAGTGAAACCCCACCCCCAGATATGGGGGGGTGGGGTTATTCATGTCAGTCGGGGGAACGTCGAAGGATGGATAGAGGATGGATGGAGGATCGTCGAAGGATGACTGTAAGAGGCTATGCCATATATAGGGGTAGACTGGACTTGCTAAAACGCCTTTGCCACTTTTCAGGCGCGTTCTAAAATATCGAATGCTTTCCAACCTTGTTTTGAAGTTGCCTCAATATCTTGTAGAAAGTCACCAATTGATCTTTTCAATGCGTCTGTACATTCTTCTTCGCTAATTTCTATACAATCATATTCATGGTAACAATGGTCGTGCTCTGTGAAATCCCCATCTGCAAACAAAAACTTTTCAGGAATAGAAATTTGGCTGGCAATAAATTGCTTGTCTGGCAGGAAGGCATCAAGTAGTTTTTCTTCAACTTTCTTTACATCTAAATTTTCAGGATTTGAGAAAATTACTTCTCCCCAAGATTTGTAATTACTGCCGTCACGATAAAGATAGTTGAATTTAATATTGCTCATGGCTTATGCTCTGAAAACGCTCTTGTTGTGATATTTCAGGAATTTAGAGTCAGGTTGAAATCTTGTTGGGGTTTTGATTTCAGCGCCATCATATCGAAATAGGAAATCTTGCAGCGCACTGTCCATGTCATTACGTTTGACAGACTTCGAGATTTTTATTTTGAAATCTGGCGTAATAGTTAATAAACCTCTGTCAAAAGCCCTATCGTGAATTGCATTAAGGCAAAGTCCATTGCGTGGATTGACACGATTTGCTTCATCTTTCGACCAAGGAATAATATGACTTGCATTTAATAACTCGGGTATTCCAAGACCTGTGATACAGCACTGGAAATTGTAAGCGGCTAGCACTGCTTTTCTGAAAAAGCTCTGATTGACGCGAATTTTTACAATTGCTTCTCTTTCCTTGCCTATGATAGGTAAATCAAGCAAGTCAACATCTGAAACATCTTCAACTGGCTTTCCTATCTTCTGTGCTAAAAGTTTTTCACTCTCAAAAGCAAGCCTGTCCCAATCGCCATTAAATTCATCCCAAACTACTTCGTCCATTTTGCTTCCATGAGAAGCGCCCGCTATATTTCTCTTTTTTAAGGTGGGGTCAAGACTTGCTAAGTTTGCTAATTTCCACGATACGGCTGAAGGCGTGCGACCTAAAATCTTTGCGAGAGCAATAATTTGAGGATTATGAATATGAATTGTGCCAAAAGGGATTTTGCAATACAAATTGAATGCAAGTATTAATTCTTCGCGTGTCCATTTGTTTGAAGCCATAGATACCCTACCTTTATAGTTTTAGAATAGGAAGAGTTCTTTCAAACTCTTCAGCCTCTTCCAATGTGTCGTGATCGCTTATGCACTCAAGCCCGCCTATGCGGAAGTGGCCGTACACACACCATATGGCGATATCTAAATCGTCAGAACCACAAGTTTCGTAAATCAAATCGCCCGAAATATCTTTATCCACAACTGTACACGGCCATATTTCATAATTGTCAAACTTATGAAATATTTCGTCGATTGGCTTAAAGTAAATAACTTGACCCATGTTTGCCTGCCCGAATTCTACACTACAAAAAACAAATACGTATCCATCCCCGAAGATTAATGCCGTGCAGACAATAAGTCTACACACTTTGAGTCACACCTCTGCTGACAAAAATAATAGGTCAACAGCAAAAAACATAAGGTACAATTTATTCATAATCCCATAACAGAAAAAATCGGCGGGTAATATGACAGACACACAGAAGTTGCGAGTTTTCCTCAGCTACACCCATGCAGACGTATCCCCCATCCGCGAACTGTACCAAAACCTGAGCGCACAAGGCTACGAAGTCTGGTTCGACGAAGAAAACCTGATCCCCGGGCAGGAATGGCGCACAGAGATCGAAAGAGCGCTGGAAAAATCAGACGTAGTAGTGGTCTGCCTTTCCAACAACTCCGTCTCCCGCGAAGGCTTCGTCCAAAAAGAATTCAGATACGCAATGGAAAAAGCCCTTGAAATGACCGAAGACGGCATCTTCCTCATCCCCGTTCGTCTGGATGATTGCAAAGTGCCGCCCAAACTCAGCCGCTATCACTGGGTCGATCTATTCACCGCCAACGGATTCGCCCGCCTGCAAAAAGCCCTCGCCCTGCGTGCATCCCAGGTTGCAATGCACAACCAAATCCCAACACCGCCAGTCATCGTCACTCCGCCGCCGTCCATTTCATTCAACGCAAAGAAGACGGAAAGACCCAAACGACCTATCACCACTCCCCGCAAAAAAGACCCAGTCAAACCAGTCATCTCCACGCAGGATGTAAAACCCACTTCATTCTCCCTGTCCACATGGTCGCTGACCTATTTGCCGATCCTACCCGCCATCATTTTTCTGCTCGCTGGAATGGCATCCCCAACAGAATTTAAGAACACGGCGCTCTATGCCATCCTCGCCATCCTCATCTCGTCACTTTTTCAGTGGCGGATCCTCAGGTCACATTTTGAAAAAGCGATCCGCTGGGTACTCTTCAACTTTCTGCTGTCCGTACTCATTCTCGCATCCCATGGCGTACTGGAGTCTGTATATGAAGGTCTGTTTGATTGGGTAACCAACAGTCAAACAACATTCAGGTACTATGCCTTTTGGGCCTTATCTTTTTGGGTCATCATCATCGTCTGGGCAGGTATCAACGGCTATACAGCTTTTCTGATCTCACGTTCCAACGTGAAGATCAAACATTTCTTCACAGATGCAAAATTAAATATCTCCTTCTGGAATTTATGGGGAACGGTTTTACTTGTAGGTTTTCCAGTGACCAGTATCGTTATGGTTTGGATCATCAATGCCTTCTCCATTGAAAAACCCTTTGTTTGGCTATTCGGAGGCGTTGGAGCCATGTGCGGTTTTCTTCAATGGCTGATATTACGCCGCCATCTGAAACTCTCGTGGTGGATCGTGGCCAATTTGATCTTCGGTATGCTTTTTGGCAGCATGCTTGATGTAGAACCTAATCTGAACGGCTTTTTAATTGATGACCTTGTCCTACTGTTTTGGTTTACCTTGAATTTCTCCCTCGGCCCGTTGTTGATCTGGTATTCCACAGGCAGGCGCCGCATGGCGATGCAGCCTGTAAAAGCGGCATAAATTTTCACTTCAACCAGATAGCAAAAGACCCGAACAATATGTTCGGGTCTTTTTATTTAGAAATACCGTGTCACCCTCCCGAAAGAGCATCGGGACGATGTGAGGGAGCGTTCTTCGCGACCGAAGGGTCTCTTATAATGGGGGTAGGGATCCTTCGCTATCGCTCAGGATGACACCTTACTTGCAGCTTTTGTCTGCGGCGTAGAAACTGAACTTGCCGTCTTCATAATAGACGGTTTGGATACCGTTATTGTCCACGACCACCACGCGCCAGTATGTCACCTGTCCCTGTGTAGAGACGGTATCTGTAAACGTGCCGCTCCAGGTATCCCCGCCCGTGTTGGTCAGGTCCAGGGTCGCAGAGATATTCGAGAAATCAGTGTCAAAGCCAGCCACAGCAAACTCGATATAAACCTGCTTGACCCCTTCAGGGTCCGCCACGGTAAATGAAAATTCAGTGCCAGCACAGTCCACGAGATCAGTGGTGTTGCCAGTTACAAAGGTCACAGCCGCGTTGGCAGCGGGGTCTGGTGTGGAAGTGGGGGCGACGGTCGATGTCGCAGTGGGCATTTCCGCTGGGGCGAAGCCAAAGGAAACCGTTCTATCCTGAGTTGCAGGTGCAGGGGCCGTGCAATCCCAATCCCTGATCTCGGTCTCATTGGAACCGCTGGTGGAAACCATCCCTGTGGGCGGGGTCACTTTTACCGTAACGATCGGGCAATGTGATGTCTCATTCACAGTGTAATTGGTCGTGTTGGTGGTCTGTCCATTCTCGCGTGTTTTATCAGTGGACGAAGTCGAATTCGCAAGACCCCTGATCGCGCTTATGGCAACGGGCACATTCGGCAATGCCTCTTCACCTGCATCTTGAATCCCATTTTTGTTGGTGTCTACAAAAGTGATGATGGTGAGCGTCGAAGAGAACTCTATCGATGAGGCAGCTGAGGAGGAACACATGATCTGCGTAAGAACCAGCATGCTGATGGCCAGAAGAATAAAACTATTCTTTTTCATAACAATAAGCTCCATTAGTTTTAAGGTTGATGAGATTAACGTATGGTTTTATATACCCTAACTTGATATATTAGTTGCCTAAAAGTAGTGTTTTGGTTTGCGTCCCTAGCGAAGAAGAGCCGTATCCACCACCTGACCGTCCGATTTTACATATCCGCACCAGTGGGCGCTCTCTGCCTGGTTGAAAATGATGACATGCAGATTCTCCTCAGGGGTTTCCGCAAGATGGATGACCATGCGCCAGTCACCGCTCTGGAAATGAAATTCTCCCACCGCTTCCGTCTCAGCCGAAAGCTGCCACTCTGTACTGGCAGGGACGCCCGCCAGACGGGTGGAAGAAACCACATACTCCAGAACATGGTCACGCGCCTGCCCCACCAACGCAGGCATAGAGACCGTGTCCGCACCAGTGATCGGGATCATGGATCGCTCATCGGGCTGGCAGCCCGCAAGCAAAAAAGCCATCACCACACAAAGGGACAATAAGCGAACGAACCTGTTGTTCATCTCACACTTCCTTTCGAACAAACCAGTCCCTACTTTTTCATCATAGCACGCAGACAGGAGATTTGCATCCACCTGCCTGATTTCCATTTTTCACTCCCTTCTCACCACTCTCTGATAAAATCACCCCATTATGGCAAATGAATCCCTTGTAATTTACTCCATGAACAAAGTGGGGCGCTTCGTCCCACCGAATAAACAGATCCTGCGCGATATTTCGCTCGGCTTCTATCACGGCGCCAAGATCGGCGTGCTCGGCCTCAACGGCGCGGGCAAGTCCACGCTGCTGCGCATCATTGCGGGTGTTGATAACGACTACACTGGCGAGATCTCCCGCAGCCCGGGCTACACCATCGGCATGCTTGAGCAGGAACCCAAGCTCGACGAAACAGGAACAGTTATCAGCGTGGTCAAAGAAGCGGTGCGTCCCATCGTTGAAATGCTTGCGCGCTTCGATGAGGTCAACGCCAAATTCGCCGAACCCGATGCAGATTTTGACGCACTCGTCGCCGAACAGGGCAAACTGCAGGAACAACTCGACAAGCACGATGCCTGGAATCTTGAATCACATTTGGAAGTGGCCATGGATGCGCTGCGCTGTCCGCCAGCCGATACGCCCATCAAGGTGTTATCTGGTGGAGAAAAACGCCGCGTCGCACTTACCCGCTTGCTGCTCACCGAACCAGACATTCTCCTGCTCGACGAACCCACCAACCACCTCGACGCTGAATCTGTGGCGTGGCTCGAACATCACCTGCGCGATTACAAAGGCACGGTCATCGCCGTTACGCATGATCGTTACTTCCTCGATAACGTGGCAGGCTGGATCCTCGAACTCGACCGCGGCTATGGAATTCCGTGGAAGGGCAATTACTCTTCATGGCTCGAACAAAAAGAGAACCGCCTCAAGCTCGAAGAGAAAGCCGAAAGCCAGCGCCAGAAGACCCTCGCCCGCGAACTCGAATGGATTCGCATGTCGCCCAAGGCGCGTCAATCCAAGGGTAAGGCACGCGTTACTTCCTACGAACAATTGCTCGGCGCAGAAGCCGAAGCGCGCCGCGAAGAATTGGAAATTTATATTCCGCCTGGCCCGCGCCTCGGGGACGTGGTCTTTGAATTTACTGGTGTCACCAAGTCCTTCGATGACCGCCTCATTCTCGACGGGTTTTCTGCCACGGTTCCCCCTGGCAGTATCATCGGCATCATTGGCCCCAACGGCGCAGGCAAGACCACGCTGTTGAAAATGATCACTGGCAAAGAGACTCCCGACAGTGGCACGATCAAGATCGGTGAAACAGTCAAGCTGGCCTATGCAGATCAAACACGCACGCTGGATTCTGAAAAAACTGTTTATGAAGAAATTTCAGGTGGCGCAGACCAATTGACATTGGGCAACCGTAAACTTAATGCCCGCGCCTATTGTTCTTCATTCAACTTTATGGGCACCGACCAACAGAAGAAAGTGGGCGTGCTCTCTGGCGGTGAACGCAACCGCGTGCATCTTGCCAAGACCCTCACCGAAGGCGCAAACGTTTTGCTGCTCGATGAGCCCACCAACGATCTCGATATCAACACCCTGCGCGCGCTCGAAGAAGCCATTGAAGAATTCGCAGGCGTCGCCATCGTCGTCAGCCATGATCGCTGGTTCCTTGACCGCATCTGTACGCACATCATCGCCTTTGAAGATGACTCTCAGGCACGCTTCTTCCTCGGCAATTGGACCGACTACGAAGAAGACTTAAAGAAACGTCTGGGCAAGGATGTCCAGCCGCATCGCGTGAAATATAGGACCTTGAAGAGATAATATTTTTGTGAGGGCGCTCTTGTTGTTTCAAAGAGCGCCCTCTTTGTAATTTAATCCCCAAAACTCCCAGCCTGTAAGGAATAGATCAGGATGTGGATGTCGTGAGGAGAAATTTTCAGGTACGCCACGGGTGCAGTGGTCAGCGCTGCACCCGTGTTTTTATAGACACAAGGATATAATGCCCTGATGAAAGCGGAACGAGAAATTTAATGGCTGCAAAAAATGTGTCAAGGAGCAAGGATGCGAAATCTGGTCAGGTCCATACATAGTGTGTTGATCGAACCACCAGCCCGTATTGTGGATATATCAGTGCGCCACAAATCGCGGCTGCTTAATCTCTTCCTGCTGCCGCTCATCATTGTCTTTGTAGTGGTGGACGGTGTCTATCTCATCAGCACGCCCGGTTATATGCCGCCCTGGTATGGTTATATTTTTCTAGTCGGCGCCTATCTCTTAAATCGCAATGGTCTCTATTCGATCGCGGCTTTTCTAATACTCACGATGTTCCCATCCGTTATATTTACGAATATCATTTTAGGAACGGCGGCAGACCCGGTGCTGACGCTGTATTACCTGATCCCCGGGCTGATCCTTGGCGGGATCCTATTGTCAATGGCTGCCACTGCATTTTTTGTGCTGGCTGAACTCGTGGTGATCTTTTTAATCCCTTTTGTGGTGCCGAATATATTCTCGACGATCGATGCGGTCGTTGGGCCCGTCTCCGCGTTAATGATGAGCGCCGTCCTGGTGCTGGTCGCTGTATGGTTTCGTGATCAGCTTGAAAAGGATCGTCAAAAGAGCCTCAAAGAAGCCGAGGAAAAATACCGCAGCATTGTCGAGAATGCCATTGAAGGGATTTTTCAAAGCACTCCCGATGGACGTTTCATCAGCGTCAACCCAGCCATGGCCCGCATGCACGGATACGAGTCTCCTGCAGAGATGATCGCAATGGTTACAGATATCCCCTCCCAATTGTACGTGGAGCCTGCGGACAGGGACAAACTCCGTGTCCGCCTGGCAGGCGGCGAACGAGTTACAGGCTTTGAGTCGCTGAGATATCGCAAGGATGGTTCCACGTTCTGGGCTTCCGCCAATGTTCAGGGCATACGGGATGCAAATGGGTTCCCTCAATATTATGAAGGCACCATGGAGGATATTACCCTTCGTAAAAAAGAGGAAACGGAGCGTAAGCGGATTGAAAAATCCCTGCTTCAATTCAGAAGGCTCATGGATGAATCCAATGACGCTATTTTTGTGATCGACTCACAAACGAATCATTATCTTGATTTTAATCAGACCGCCTGCAAATTACTGGGTTATGACCGCGACGAACTCTTACAGCTTGGCGTGATGGATGTTGCCCTCCATGTCACCAGCATGGATGTGTGGCGTGAACGGGTTACCCTTGTGCGCGAAAGAAAAAATTTTGTTTTCGAAAGTGATTACCGACGCAAAGACGGCACAACCTTCCTTGCAGAGGTCAGCGTCAGCATGCTGGATTACGAAAACGACCAGATCATTCTGGCTGTTGTACGTGATATCACCACACGAAAAGCCGCCGAGGATATTCTGCGCGAAAATCAAAACCGCCTTCAGGTGTTTTTCGACCAATCCCTTGATGGATTCTTCTTCACTATTTTCGAGTCTCCAAAAGATTGGGCTAACTCCGAAGATAAGGAAAAAGTTCTCGAATATATCTTCAACAATGAACGCTATACAGAGGTCAACGATGCCATGCTGGAACAATATGGCACCACCCGCGAAAAATTCCTGAGCCAGACCTCCAGGGATGTGTTCGTCCATGATCTTGAGCAGGGTCTGCGGTTACGCAGAGAGTTGTTTGATAAGGGGCGTTTGCATCTTGAAACGTTCGAGCACAGAGACGATGGCTCGCCTGCCTGGTTCGAGGGCGAATATGTCTGCATCTATGACGATCAAAAACGGATCGCTGGCTTCTTTGGCATTCAGCGTGATATCACCAAACGCAAACAAGCTGACCGCGAACGCGATGAACTGATCCGCGAACTGGCTGAAAAAAATGCAGAGTCTGAAACCTTGCGTGAGAGCCTCGCCAGTATTGTGGGCACCTTTGAATTTTCAGAGATCATTCAGCATATTCTGGAACAGATCAGGCGGGTGATTCCCTATGATAGCGCTTCCGTATGGAGCGTGGATGGAAATTTTCAGAACCTGATCAGCGGCCATAATCTACCGCATGAAATGACCGAATCTGATTCACATTTTGCCACAGACGAGAGAAACTCCGCCACGCCCATCATCAATGGCGATGTCCCATACTTGCTGAATAACAATGTGCAGGCGGAGTTGCAGGATTTCCAGGTCCCTCCACATACCTATATAAATTCATGGCTTGCCATTCCATTGAAAACACGCGGCAAGATCATTGGCCTGATCGCACTGGATGGCCGCCAAAAAGGACAGTTCACCGAGCACCATGCGCAGCTGGCTGTGACCTTTGCCGATCAAGTGGCGATTGCCCTTGAAAATTCGCGCCTCTTTTCTGACCTGCAAGCTGAGCTGCAAGACCGAAAGAAACTCATCTCCGAACTGGAATCAAAGAACGCAGAACTGGAACGGTTTACCTACACCGTTTCGCATGATCTGAAAGCGCCGCTGGTTACGATCAACGGTTTTCTCGGATACATGGAGCGCGATGCGATCTCTGGCAACATGGAACGCCTGAAAGTGGATAACCTGCGCATCCGCGAAGCCGTGAATAAGATGCAGCGATTGTTGAATGAACTCCTTCAACTTTCCCGCATTGGGCGTGTCTCGAACCCGCATGAGCATGTTGTCTTCGAGGAACTTGTCCACGAGGCGTTGGATATTGTGCGGATCCAACTTGAAGCGCGCAGAGTGCAGGTTGTCATTCAGCCCGATCTCCCCGCAGTGTTTGGTGACCGTCAACGTTTACTGGAGGTTTTGCAAAACCTGATCGGCAATGCCTGTAATTTCACGGGCGATCAACCTGACCCGAAAGTTGAGATCGGACAGCAAGGCGAAGAGAATGGCGCGCCTGTGTTCTTTGTCCGCGACAACGGAATTGGCATCTCGCCTGAATTTCATGAGCGCATCTTCGGCCTGTTCGATAAACTGGATGCAAAAACAGACGGCACGGGAGTTGGCCTCGCCATTGTAAAAAGAATTATAGAAGTTCATGGCGGCAGGATCTGGGTCGAAAGTGATCT
The DNA here is from genome assembly GCA_030824405.1 of Anaerolineales bacterium. Taxonomy (GTDB): domain Bacteria; phylum Chloroflexota; class Anaerolineae; order Anaerolineales; family Villigracilaceae; genus Villigracilis. The sequence goes on from JAVBXV010000415.1 coordinate 12,163, forward strand.
GGGGAAAGGCACCACGTTTTACTTTACACTGGCTGCTGATACAAAAAAGTTTGAACAATAGAACAAGCCCCGCCGTCGGCGGGGCTTGTTCTTGAATTAACCTTCCACTACTGCCGCTTCCACCGAATGGATCGGCGGCAGAAAATCAGCCAGTAACTCCCAGCTATCGCCTGAGTCGCGTGAATAAAATAACTGGCCCGTGTTCGTGCCGATGTAAATTCCTGCATCTTCAAAACTATCTGTTGCCATGGCTTCACGCAGCACATCCACATGCGCGCGCTCAGGCAAGCCCTTTGTCAACTTTTGCCAGGACTCGCCCGCGTCACGGCTGCGCCATACGGCAAACTTGCCGTCCACGCTCATGTGGTATTCATCGCTTTCTTCGGGCACGATGTAAATTGTTTTGGGGTCAGTGGGGTGAACAGAGATCGGGAAACCAAAACGCGAAGACAATTTGCCTTCACCAATATCGATCCAATCTTCGCCCGCGTTGTCACTGCGATAGACGCCGCAATGATTCTGCTGATACAGCACGTTTGGGTATGCAGGGTGCATCGTCATCTTGTGTACGCACTGCCCATACTCGGGAAATATTTCAGGGTGAAAATCGGCGCGCACATTTTTGTTGAGCGGCTTCCACGTCTGCCCGCCATCGTCTGTGCGATAACAGCCGCCTGATGAAACAGCAACATACATGCGCTGGTCATTCGTGGGATCGAGCAGGATCGTGTGCAGGCATAACCCGCCATTGCCAGGATAAAATTTTCCACGGTGCGGATGATCGAAGAATCCATCGTTGAGACTCCACGTCTCGCCGCGATCTTTGGAGATGAACAAACAGGCAGGTTCTCCGCCCGCATACAAAACGTCCGCTTCATTCTCGCGCCCAGGCCTGATGTTCCAGATCTTGATCAGTTTCTCAGGCTGTGACTCGGGCGAGGCGCCCTCAGCGGAGTCTGCTGCCTCTTGTGGTGTACCCAGTGGACGTCCAGATTTTGAAGCGCGTGTGATCGCTGGCACCTGTGCCGCCTGCGTCCACGTTTTTCCAAAGTCATCTGAATAATGTGTGGTCGGCCCGTAGACAAAATGATTAACAGCCGCATGCAAACGCTGATCGCGCGCGTCTAATTGCATGTGCATTACATTCCAACTCTTAAATAGGATTTCGCTCGATTGCCATTTTTTTCGTTTCGCGTCACTGTTGAAGATAAAACCGCCCTTGCTTGTCCCAACGAATACCAATACCTTTTTGCTCATCGGAATCTCCTTTACACTAAAGTAGAATAAACGTTCTAAAAATTATAGCATAAATTTATATGGAGAATCAATGGTTTTTTACTGCGGGAGTAAAACTTGTTTCCTGTGTTTTTGAAGGACAGGGTAATATTAAGCAGCCTATCTGCTCTACAATAAAGGATGAGATCACATGAAAAAACTTTTCTTTTTACTGGTCGTGTTCGCTGTCGTTTTAAGCGCGTGTGGAAATACTCCCGCGCCGTTGGAGATCTCCGACCCATCAAAACCCATCCTCGTGAATTCAGGGGATGAGTTCACGATCGTGCTGGATTCGAACCCCACCACAGGCTATCACTGGGAGATCGTGGATGAGTTGGATGCAGGCCTTGAGCTGGTATCCAAAGAGTACACGAACGACGAGCCAGTTGCTCCCGGCTCCGGTGGCGTGGATGTGTGGACCTTCAAAGCGGTTTCGGCAGGCGAAAGACAGGTCACTCTTGGGTACTATCCGCCTTCGAACGATCCTGTAGACCCGCAACAAACTGTCACTTTCACTGTTACAGTACAGTAGAGATGTGAGGCGACCATACAGGTCGCCTTTTTTATCCAGTTTTTACCGTAGTAAAGGAGGAATTTATGGTACGCCGTGTCCTGTTATCGGGACTGTTATCTTTTATTTTTATGGGGTGTACTCTTTCAACACCTGCTGCCACGCCCACATCCACGGTTGCACCTGTGATCGTGCCGACGGATACCTTTGTGCCAACTCAAATTCCAACGCCCACACCCTCGCAGGTTTCGCTGGTCGTGACAGATGAATTGATCAATTGCCGCGTTGGCCCGGGGACTGTGTATGAATTGCTGGGCGAAATACGCCGTGGACAAACCGCGCGTGTGGCGGGCAGAAATGATACGTCCACCTGGTGGTATATCTATGACCCTGGACTGCCTGGCGGTTTTTGCTGGGTATCCAGTGATGTAACGCAGATCACTGTGGGGGCAACTGCCCTGCCTGTTGTGCAGGCACCTGTGGCGTTGGTCAATAAGGTTGAATTATTTGTTGAGCCAAATCGAATTTCTGTGGACTGTACACAATTTCCACAGACCTTTTTCTTTGAAGCACAGATCACCACCAATGGGCCTACTGTGGTCTCATGGCAATGGGAAGCCAGTACAGGTGCGGTTTCAGATGTTGGGGATATCGTCTTTGAAGCGGCAGGCACCCAGGTGATCAACGATTACTATCAAGTGAACGGGCCGAATGATTACTGGGTGAAATTGCATGTTCTTGCCCCGAACGAATGGATCGAGCAGGCAAACTTCCGCGCCTCCTGTGAACCTTAGCCCGCACCTTCCATTTTCAGCAGCCAGGCTTTGGTTTGCAGGCCGCCTTTGCCGCCGTAGCCATGTAATTTCCCGTCCGTGCCGATAATGCGGTGACAGGGGATTACGAGCGGCATGGGGTTGGCGGCGTTGGCGCTGCCAACTGCTCGATAGGCATTGGGATGATTGATCTGCATGGCGATCTCTGCGTAGGTTCGCGTTTGTCCATAAGGGACGGAGTACACGGCTTGCAGTGTGGCTTGCTGAAAGGGACGCAGTGTGTTCCAGTCAATACGAAATGTGAATTTGCGGCGTTTGCCTTTCAGGTATTCGAGTAATTCTTTGGCGTAGGGTTTTATCTTTGCGGGGTTTATTTCCACGGGGCGTACGAAGCGCTGCAAAAGATCATCCAGCTCGGGCTGAGATTCTGCCCATTCAACGGCGAGCAGGCCAAAGTTTGAGGCGGCGAGGCGTAAATTTCCAAGGGGAGTATTATTTAATTCGCCAAGATAAATTTTTTGGGAGTTGGCTGTCATCGAGTCATCCTTTTTTTGAAAAAGCATTTGCAAAGTTGTTAGTTGTCGGACAATCGTAGGGGAAGCGTAGGTTTGGCGTCAAGTAGTATTTGGATAAGCATGATAAAGTTACGTTCGTAAGGTGATTTCTCTTCTCCTCCTTTCAAGAGAGAACCGCGGTCGGCGTCCGCGGTTCTCGTCGTTTAAAAGGACAACCGCAGTATAATCTCGCCATCAAACTCTTGCGAGGGTAACATGGCTATACAAATTACATTTATTGGTTTGGGGCAGATCGGCGCATCCATGGGATTGGCGCTCGCTCCTCACAAAGATAAGATCACACGCATAGGCCACGACAAAGATTCCAATGTGGAAAATAATGCGCTCAAAAAAGGTGCGGTCGATAAGATCGAACATAACCTGCCGCGCGCCGTGCGCGATGCCCGCCTCGTGGTGCTCAGCCTGCCGATCAGTGAAATTCGCGAAACTCTGGAATTCATTGCCCCCGATCTAAAAGAAGGCACAGTTGTGCTCGATACCGCTCCCGTTAAATCGGATGTGGCGAAATGGGCCAAAGAAATTCTTCCAGAAGGCTGCCATTATGTGGGGCTTGTGCCGGCCATTGGCGCAGAATTCTTGCGGGATGAAAAAAGTGGTCTGGACTCAGCCAGAGCGGATCTGTTCTCGAAAGGCATTTTCCTCGTTTCAACATCTCCCGGCACCCCCGGCGAAGCTGTGCAATTGGCCTCAGACTTTGTCCGCCTTCTGGATGCGATCCCCATGCTCACAGACATTCTCGAATCAGATGGCATCGCAGCCACCGTGCATCTGTTGCCGCAACTGGTTGCCGCCGCATTGGTGAACATCACGGTAGATCAACCTGGCTGGCTGGATGCGCGCAAGATCGCGGGCCGTCCGTATGTGGTCACCACCGAAAGCGCGGCCAGACATGACGATGTCTATTCGCTGTACATGCTTGCGCTTCAGAATCGCGCAAACGTTGTCCGCGCGTTGGATACCCTGATCGCCGCACTGCGAGATTTGCGCGACGATATAGAAAATGGCGATGAGGAAAGTTTAAAAGACAGATTGATTGCCGCCCGCAACGGACGCGAAAACTGGATGAACGAACGCGCCGCCGCCAATTGGGCAGAGATGCAGGCTGAGCCTTCAAAATTCTCAACACTTAATGACCGCTTGTTCGGTTCGTTTTTTGGTAAACAGATCAAAAAGAAATAGATGTCCTGCTACTGTTATATTATCGAATGTGCAGACGGCACATATTACACAGGCTGGACAACCGACCCCGAACGCCGCGTAGCTCAACATAACAAAGGCACTGGCGCCCGCTACACACGCACAAGAACGCCCGTGAAACTGGTTTACCTTGAGCCGCAGCCAGATCGAACAACCGCAATGAAAAGAGAGAGAGCCATCAAGGCCCTCTCTCGAAAACAGAAAATGAAATTGTTTATGTAAGGACACGGCGCCGCCGTGTCCTTTTTTTATTCAGTAAATAACGGCAAATGTCCAAGAGCGTGGATGTGCATCCACTGAGCACGATCGCCTTCGGTGAGAATGGACGCTTCGCCAGCGATGATTGCGCCTGCTTTATCCAGGATCATGCGCATGCCCTGCAGCGTGGAGCCCGTGCTGATGACATCATCCACGATCAGAACTTTTTTCCCCTGTATCAACTCGCGATCTTTTTCGTCGAGGATCAGGATCTGCGGCTGGCCTGTCGTGATGGATAACGTCTCTGCCTGAATGGCATCTCCCATATATGGCTTGTACAATTTACGCAAAACAATATAGGGCTTTTTAGTTTCCACCGAAAGCGCATACGCCAGCGGAATGGACTTGGCTTCAGCAGTGACCAGAATATCGTATTCGACATCCTGCAATTGTTTGGCCAGTTCACGTGCGCAGTTCTGCACCAATTCTGTGTCACCCAAAATATTGAGGATCGCGATCCGCAGACCGGGCTTGATCTCAAAGAGTGGAAGTTCGCGGTGAATGCCCGCAATATCAATGGAATACGTGTCGCGTTTGGTCATGATGTTCCTCCAGGAAAAAATGCATCGGTAGTTTATCACAATTCAACTGCCATAAAAACTTAGAATATTTGTGCTATACTCTGCCAATGCGCCCGATCCGCTCCTCTGATATTGGAAATTATCTGTATTGCCACCGTTCCTGGTGGTATCGAAAAAACGGAGCTCACTCTGAAAACCAGATGGAACTCGCCGCCGGGACTCAACTCCACAAGAAGCACGGACGTCAGGTCCTCGCCTCGCTTCTCACACGGATCGTTGGCATGCTCCTGTTTCTAGCGGCAGTGCTTTTGCTGGTAGCGTATTGCACCGCGCAGGTTCTATAACCCGTTCAAACTGGACTCAAGCGTGACCACTCCCATTCTTGCACTTATCCTTTTATTTTTAGCGTTTATCTTTTTCTTTCGCTCGGGCCGCCAGCAAAAAGCGGCAGGCCTGCCCGGCGGACGAATTGTTTATACCGATACGCATGGCTGGGGAAAAGTGGAGAAGCCCCTCTTCTACGCCGCGCTCGAGTTGACCGGCAAGCCAGATTATCTGGTGGAAAAGAACGGCCAACTCATTCCTGTGGAGGTCAAATCTGGCCGCGCACCGGAAGCGCCGTATGACTCGCATATTTTTCAACTGGCATCGTACTGCCTGCTGGTTGAAAAAACATACGGCAGGCGTCCGCCGTATGGCATTATCCATTACGAGAACCGTGATTTCGCAATTGACTACACCCGCGAACTGGAGACGGCTTTAATTGAATTGCTCGCCGATATGAAAGAGGATGATCTGAAGAAAGATGTCGCTCGTTCGCATGAGCAGGCGTCCCGTTGTAAACGATGCGGGTTTCGTAGCGTGTGTGACCAAAAGCTGGCGTAGGGATGTTCGTACTGTATCCGTTGTGACCTGTCAAAAGGTATAATCCTCGCCATGCCTGCACCTTTCATTCCAAAAAGACCTGTTGTTACGGCTTACCCCAAAATGCCTGAAGCATTTGCTGAAGGCGAGGCGATTGCGGCGTACTTGAGTCAACGAGGATTGGATACGCCCTGCGGTTCATTGTATGACGAAGACCTTCGCAAGCGGGTCAAGAGCGGTGAATTTGATATGCTCATCGCTGTTGGCGGAGACGGTAGTGTTTTGCGGGCGGGACATTTATGCGCGCCGCATGGGGTGCCGATCCTGGGTGTGAACCTTGGCAGGCTTGGCTTTCTCATTCAAGTGGATCGCAAGGAATGGCACGAGTACTTTGAAAAATTATTCAACGGCGAGGCGTGGATCGAGAATCGTATGATGCTTCATGCCGATCACATGCGCGCAGGCGATACATTGGGCGGCTGGAATGCGTTGAATGAAGTGGTTGTTGGGCGCGGCGCGAATCTTCGCCCAGTGCGGTTGACCGCTTCTGTGGATGGTCGTCAATTGACCAGCTATGTGGCTGATGGGCTGATCGCCGCCACGGCTACAGGTTCCACGGCGTATGCACTTGCCGCAGGCGGGCCCATTCTGCCGCCTGAATTACGTAATATTTTGCTGGTTCCAATTGCCCCCCATCTTTCTGTGGACAGGGCCGTTGTTTTATCGGAAGGTGCTTCGGTTACGATCAAGGTGAGAAGCGAAAACACCGTTATCAGTGTTGATGGCCAGCCGCCAACACCGTTGATGGAAGATGATCTGGTCAACGTACGCGCAGCGGATGTGACTGCGCAATTCGTCCGCTTTGGAGACCCTGGTTATTTTTACCGCAACCTGACCGCGCACATGAATGAAAACTCTTTAGGATTACCGCGATGACCGAATTAAATAATAACAACGTCACCTATTGCTATGCACACCCCACCCGTGAAACCACGCTGCGCTGCAAACGCTGTGAGCGCCCCATGTGCGCGTCCTGCTCGGTCCGCACGCCCACAGGGTATGTCTGCAAGGATTGCGTGAAGTCGCATCAAAAATCCTTCGATACTTCTGAGTGGTACGATTATGTGACAGGCTTTATTGCCGCAGGGTTTCTCTCTGCTGTGGTGGCGTTTCTGGTTACATTGATCGGCGGATTTGGTATTTTTGGCTGGTTTCTGATCGCGGGCGGCGCGCCCGTTGCGGCTGGAGCCATTGCTGAAAGCGTTCGTTTTGTGACGCGCCGCCGCCGTTCGCGGTCACTTTTTATAACTGTGGCAGCGGGTGTGGTGGCTGGAGCGCTGCCGATTATTTTGATGCAGATATTAACCATGAATCTTTTCGGTATTCTTTTTCAAGTCATTTATCTTGTGATTGCCGTGCCCATCGTCTACACCCGACTTTCTGGAATTCAACTGTTTAGATAACCTATGCTTACTGAACTTCACATCCAAAACTTTGCGATCATAGATAAACTCGACCTGCGCTTTGGCGCAGGGTTGATCATCCTTACCGGCGAAACAGGCGCGGGTAAATCCATCATCCTTGATGCTGTTGTCATGTTGATCGGCGGCAAGGCCGACCCGACTTTTGTGCGCTCTGATTCAGACGCTGCATTTGTTGAAGCGGTGTTCCAGCTTAAGGGTCCAGAAAAAGAGGCGGTGCATGCCGTCCTCATGCGTGAAGAGTTGATGGACGATCCCAATTATGTGGTGCTGATGCGCGAAGTCCGCCGTGAGGGACGCAGTGTGGCGCGTGTGAATGGCCGCACGGTGAATGTTGGATTGTTGAAGGAATTGGGTGCACTGCTGATCGACATCCACGGGCAGGCGGAACATTTGTCTTTGCTCGATCCGCGCGCACACCTGGGCCTGCTCGATCGCTACGCGGAAGTGGCGAAGCCCCTCAGTGATTACAGACAGACTTATCATGCGCTGTTGAATTTGCGCCGCGAATTGCAGGACATCAAACGGGCGCAGGCCGATGCAGACCGCCGTACGGAAACACTCACCTATCAGGCCGAAGAAATTGAAGCCGCAAGATTGAAGGCGGGCGAAGACGAAGAACTGCGCAAGGAACGTGATCGGCTGGCGAATGCTGAGTCTCTCGCGCAAAATGCACAGGAAGCGTTGGCTGTTCTCGATGAAGGCTCACCCGATACTCCTGCGGCAACAGATCTGGTTGGGCAGGCTGCTCAGGCGTTGGCCGCGCTCGCCAAAATAGACGAAGGTCAGGCTGAACTGGCCGAGCAGGCTGAAGTGATGCTGGAAGCGATGTCTGACATCATCCACGGGCTGCGCGATTATCTTGAAGAGATCGAATTCAACCCGAAGAGATTGGAAGATGTTGAAGAGCGGTTGGATCTGATCCATTCGCTGGTGCGTAAATATGGCGGGAGCATCCCTGCGGTGATCGCGTATGGTTCGGACGCGCGCAAACAATTGGAAACCATTACGGGCGCGGCGGAACGCATCAACGAATTGGAAATGCAGGAAGCCAAACTGTTGGAGAAACTTGCCAAACAGGGAACGTCGCTTTCTGATAAACGTAAATCTGCGGCCACAACCATGGGCAAGGGCATTGAACTTGAGTTGGATGATCTGAAAATGGCATCTGCCCAATTTGGCGTGGACTTTCAAACCAAGCCTGACCCCAACGGTGCCCCTCTGGCAGATGGCACGCGCATCGCGTTCGATCAAAACGGCTTCGACCGCGTGGAGTTTTTGGTTGCGCCCAACCCTGGTGAAGGACTCAAGCCGCTCGCAAAAATTGCGTCTGGCGGTGAGACTTCGCGCTTGATGCTTGGCTTGAAGAATGTGATGGCCAATGCCGATGAAGTACCCGCGTTGATCTTTGATGAAATTGACCAGGGTATTGGCGGGCGTGTGGGTATGGTGGTGGGACAAAAATTATGGAATCTTTCGCGCACGCATCAGGTTTTTTGTGTGACGCATCTCCCCCAGCTTGCGGTCTTTGGCGACCAGCATTATCAGGTGCAAAAACTTGTGGACAAGGGTCGCACGCTCACCCGCGTGGAGCAGTTGGATGGCGAACCGCGATTGCTTGAACTTTCGCAAATGCTTGGCGAAGTGGGTGAAGGAACCCTGCGCTCTGCGCATGAGTTATTGCAAAGCGCCCGACAAATGATCAAAGGCACGAAGAAGTAAATAAACTTAAGAAACAAAAGAGCGGACGGGTTCAACCCGTCCGCTCTTTTTATGTGTAGGTGATGAAATTAAAGTGTTGACCGCAAGGGTGAGGGGGGCACCCTTGCGGTCAACGAGGTCAATATTACTACAATGAACAGTCTCATGCAAGTAGTAAACCTTAGAGTTCATTAATATAGTTTTTTTTAATTTGAGTGCCCCGAGTAGGAATCGGACCTACATCTAAGCCTTAGGAGTGCCTTGTTCTATCCATTGAACTATCGAGGCGGCGAATGAGATTATACACAAAAGGTTGGAATATATCCATGTGCC
>JAVBXV010000011.1 GCA_030824405.1 Anaerolineales bacterium
GCTGGCTGGATCACCGGCCTCCTGGTTAACTATCTTGCAGATGTGCTGCCGCGCACCAGAACGTTTAGTCGTCCAGTTTGTCATCGCTGCAGCAAAGAATTGACGACCCTGGATTATGTTCTTTTTCGCCCATGCAGTGAAGGGCATCACCGAAGTGTTCGCACATGGGTGGCACAACTTATTAGTGTAATCATCAATATTTCTATTTGGATAGACGCGCCTGAAAAACTTGGGTATTTTCCAGCTTTATTTTTAACAACTTATTTTATGCTTGTTTTTATCATCGACCTTGAGCATCGCCTTATCCTTCACCCCACCAGTATTGTGGGCGCGGTGATTGGTCTTATTACGGGCATACTTTTACATGGAGTAAAAGCTACCTTAATAGGCGGGGCAGCCGGCTTAGGAATCATGTTATCACTTTATTTTATGGGTGTCTTGTTTACCAAGTTTCGCGCGAGACGAATGCAAGCCGCTGGGCAGGAACCTGATGATGAAGAAGCACTCGGCGCCGGGGACGTGATCCTCGTCACCATTTTAGGATTAATTCTGGGATGGCCGCTCATTTGGTTTGGCCTTCTTTTTGGAATTTTGCTCGGCGGTATCGTGAGTTTACTATTGGTTGTATGGCTGGTGGCGTCCCGACAATATGGAAAAAACGCGCTCATGCTTTTCATTCCTTATGGCCCATACTTTATTGTCAGCGCATACTTAATCGTTTTCCTGCCTAAATGGGTTGCCATGCTGGTTCCAGATTAATATAAAAATGCAAAAAAAGTATCTTTCAAAACAGTCGTTCAAAGCGCAGGCTATGGTCGAATTCATGCTCGCATTGCCGCTTCTACTGCTCGTCATCTACGGGACAGTGGAAGTTGCCCGCCTCGTTTTCATTTTTTCCTCTGTCTCGAATGCTTCACGCGCTGCTGCGCGTTACGGCGCAGGCACCGGGGAAAACGAAGAAGGTGTAGCCCATTATTTGGACTGTGAGGGAATTCGTGAAGTAGCCAATCGATCTGCTTTCATCACAGAGTTCACAGATATCAACATTACCTACGATCGCGGCGTGAACGCAGATGGGACTCAAATTCCGATCTCAGGGATCGACCCCAGCCCAAGCAGTGACAGCTGCACGCCCGAAGGCTTCAGTGTTCGAAATGGAGATCGCATTATCGTACAGGTCTCCACAAGTTATGAGCCAATCGTGCCGATCGTTCCAATTGACCCACTGGATATTGTGTCCTCAAGCGCACGCACATTTTTAGTTTCAATTCCGATCATCGGATCATCCGTCCCTACCGGGTTTGCAGCCGAAAGCGCCACACCCTCCAGAGTGGCAGTCGCCAACACAGACATTCCTACAATTGTGTTCACGTCCACAAATCCACCATCCGCAAACATTACACGGGTAGTTCCACCTCCCGCCAACACATTGCCACCCGCATTAACGTTTACGCCATCCAGAACTCCATTGCCGACATACACTCCCAGCATTACACCCACCGCTATTAGTTGTGCAGGCCTAACAGGGGTTTCTCACAGCGGTTTGAGATTTGAAGACAACGTCATGGAAATGACCATCATCAACAACACAGGCTATGTTCTGTCCACTTCCAATATCTATGTTGAGTGGAATCACGATAATGGTCATCAAGGCGGAGATGACAGCACTCTACGCATTAACGCTGTCACTTTGGAAAACCAGACGTGGAACAATGATGTCTATGCCCCGTCCGCTTACATAAAGGACTTCTATCCATTCATTCCAGTTGGCGAATCTACGATCCGATTCGTCTTCCACCAGAATTATGACCTCGCAGATGGAACAGAAAGGGTTATTGTCACTCTCTCCACACCGGGTTGTGTAAATTACCCGGTAGACTCAAGGAATTAGCGGTATATGTTAAAAGCAAAGCGTATATCTGGTCCTTCAAAAACCGAGCGTGGACAAAGTCTGGTGGAGCTTGCGATCAGCTTCCCTGTAATGATTCTGCTCCTCCTTGGCACAATAGACTTCGGCATGGCGATCTATTCATTTTTAGTAATAAGAGATGCTGCTCAGGAAGGCGCGTTATATGGATCATTCAACCCCAATAACAGGGTTGAAATAGAAAGTCGCGCCCGCAACATCGCCCCCAACGACTCAGACGCACTGTACTTCTACCCAGTTGAGTTAAACGACAAAGATCTCGTAATAGTGGAAATTCAAACATCCAGTGAGAATTGTCAGGGCATTACCAATGGCTCCGCCAACAGCATCACGGTTACCGTAAAATACAATTACCCCATGATCATGCCATTTGCCTCGCAAGTCATCGGCTCAAAAACCATTCCACTCACCGCCGTTGCAAATAACGTAATCCTTCAACCAGCATGTCAACAATGACACAAAATAAAAATAAAAAACTCGGAAAATATAAAACAGAAAAGGGACAGGCGATCATCATTATCGTGTTCTCCCTGATTGGGTTGTTTGGCATGGCCGCGCTCGCCGTGGACGGAGGAAATGCATATCTTGAGCGCCGCAAAACCCAGGCAGCCGCCGATGCAGCCGCCCTCTCTGGCGCCATTGCGCGTATTACTGGGGAAGACTGGCGCATTGCAGCACTCGCCAGCGCCAGCGCCAATGGATATGACAACAACGGCACCACCAATACAGTGGAGTTGAATACTCCCCCGATCGGCGGACCTCACGCCAATAATCCCGAAT
>JAVBXV010000099.1 GCA_030824405.1 Anaerolineales bacterium
AACCTGGCGGCATCCTGTCCGCTGTTATGCACTCTGATGGTTCCGGTGCGGATACGTTAACCCTGCCTGGCGGTGGCGCCCGCCACCCGGCTACTGAGGTCACTGTCCACGAAGGCAAGCATTACGTTCAAATGGACGGAAAGGCTGTCTTTCGATTTGCCACTCGTGTAATGGGACATGCGGCCAAGGAGGCACTTGAAAAAGCGGGGTTGACCACAAATGATATCCAGTGGATCATTCCTCATCAGGCTAACTATCGCATTATAGAAACTGCCGCAAAGTACCTCAAAATGCCCATGGATAAGTTTATTGTCAATGTGGATCGTTATGGAAATACGTCCACGGCTTCCATTCCCATTGCCACAGTTGAAGCCATTCAAAGCGGGAAACTAAAGGCCAAGGATAAAGTTGTCTTTGTTGGTTTTGGCGCAGGATTAACCTGGGGGGCTCTTGTAGTAGATTGGACAGGTGTCAGACCCATCCCTGCCAAGAAGAAACATGTTCATCCTGAACAGTATCGCTTCTTTGCACGACTGCGTTCGATGCTCCGCCGTGCCATTCGTTTGATCGAAGGCTTCTTCTCGCGCAGGGAACTTTAATCACTTTCTCATTGATTTTGTGGTACGATAACCACGAATTTCAATCAAGGAGTATCTTATGGGATTACCTCGTGGCGCAGAATGGATCATCATTCTCATCATCATTATTCTTGTCTTTGGGCCAGGCCGCATCGGCAAATTGGCTGGGGAACTTGGTCGTAGTATCAAGTCTTTCCGCGAAGGGTTGGGCAACAAAGAAGAAGATGCTGCTGATAAACCTGAAAACGAAGATAAGCAATAGCAACTAAAAAAGAAGGCTCTCCGTAATGGAGAGCCTTCTTTTTTAGTTTGGTCAGGAATTGGATTAGTAATCCAATTCCTTCACTGCTTTATCTTTCATCATGATCAAAACAAATTTTTCGTGATTCTTTGGGTCGCCGATGGTCTTCCACGAACTGATGATAAATTTTTCTGTTTTGGTTTGATGATGTTCATACACATGAAGAGCGCATTCAGTAATTGCTTTTTGGATCTTGTCTACTGATTTATAGTCACTGCCGCCTAAAACGATCCGATAGGAACGTGTCTCGCGGATCTTGTCAATTCTGGCTTCAAGATATGGAAATACGAACAATACCAATAGTGTAACAACTGTAGCCGCCAACACAAAATACAACTGGCCTGCGCCGATTCCCATGCCCAAGGCGGCCGAAAGCCAAATGGTTGCGGCGGTAGTCAGCCCGGCAATGCGCCCACCATCGCGCATGATCGCGCCCGCGCCAAGAAAACCGATGCCCGTCACAATATTTGCGGCAATGCGTGTTTGCGTAAAGCCCGGGTCCATGCTCAGGGAGAAGATGGTGAACAATGCTGATCCAAGCGTTATCAGGATGATCGTGCGAAACCCAGCCGCTTTGTCGCGGTATTCACGCTCAGCCCCAATGATGCCGCCAATCAAAACAGCGGCTCCGATCTTGATCAGATTTTCAAGAAAAAGTGAATCCATTTTTTATCCTCTTGTAATTTTAATTGTTCGATCAATGTTTTAATTTCGATGGTTGGTTGCCTGCAGATAAAACCTGGAATGAGAGTCTGCCAGTTGTGCAGGGGCAGTTTCCAGATTAATGTTGAAGCGCGGATAACGTCAAGATGTTTATTTGCCCGCCAACTGGCTTTCCATTTCAGAAGGCAGATTAACAGGTTGAAGGCAGACGAAATTCTGGCAGACATATGCTGTTGGCTGGCCGTTAATCATTGGGCGGTCTCTGAGTAATGCTGATGCTCTTGGCTCTGGTGGGTAGGCAGATATAGCAGTGACCTGTCGGGGTCGGAATGTTTTCCATAGTGTTTTTAGAAACTCTTGTGTTTTTGGATCGTTGGGGTTGCCAATGATCGCCACTTCATGAGTTGGGCCGACAGCAAAATCTGCGGCACATAGCCACTGAGCAAAGGCGGTGGGGTAGCGCATGATGGTCTCTTGCGCCGAGCCAAGCATATCTTCAGCCACGCTGCGCCACTCGTTTCGATCTCCGTAAGCAGACAACTCAAGCAGGGTGGTCGCGGCGAGCGCATTTCCAGATGGGGTGGCGTTGTCTTGAATATCTTTCGGGCGGATGAGCAAGGTTTCGTGATCGTCGCGTGTGTCGAAAAAGCCTCCGTGAAGATCGGTAAAGTGAGCAACCATTTCATCGCCCAGTTTTAGCGCTGTGGCGTACCATGCGGGGTCAGGGTCGGATTGATAAAGGGCTAAAAAGGCATGCGCCAAACCTGCGTGATCTTCAAGGTAGGCATTGTGTTTGGCTTGTCCTTCACGCCATGAGCGGAATAAACGATCATTAATATACAGATTATCCATCAGGAAGCGAGCATTGCGAATCGCTGCATCGAGATAATCCTGTCTGTTTAAATAGCGGCCAGCTTCGGCAAATGCGGAGAGAGCCAGCGCATTCCACATCACAAGGACTTTATCATCTGTGCCAGGTCGGATGCGGGTGTTTCGGACAGTTAAAAGCTTGGAATGAGAATCTGCCAATTTGACGGGAACAGTTTTAGGGTCGAGTTTGAAGCGAGTGGCGAGGGCTGCATCATTTAATTCGCGATGCAGAATTGTATTTCCTTCCCAGTTTCCTTCTGGGGTAATTCCATACGCCGTTTTGAAAAACTCGAAATCTGGACCGAGTATGTTTTGGATTTCATCGTGTGTCCAGACATAGAATTTTCCTTCCACGCCTTCCGAGTCTGCATCCAAGCTACTGTAAAACCCTCCCTGTGGATGGGTCATTTCACGCAGTATGAAATCTAAAGTTTCCTCGCATATTTGACGATACCTGACCTCGCCTGTGACAAGGTAGCCATGGAGATAGGCTAAAGCAAGTTGGGCATTATCGTAAAGCATTTTTTCGAAATGAGGCGTTCTCCAGAATTTATCCACGCTGTATCGCGAGAAACCGCCGCCGATGACATCGTACATTCCACCGCGGGACATTTCATCGAGAACATGCCTGCAAGCTTTCAGTATTTGTTCTTGCCGTGGGGAGTCGACGAGAGCCTGACGCAGTAAATATTCAATGGTCATTGGTTGTGGAAATTTCGGCGCATCGCCCCAGCCGCCGAATCCCCAATCGTAGGATTTTAGGATGGAGTTTGTTAATGCCTCAAGAGTTTTTGATGTGAAGGTATCTGAATTTTTGTTGGTCTGCAATTGCGGCTGAATATGATTGAGAATCTGATTTCCGACACGATCTACTTCCTCTTTATCGTTTAGCCATGCATTTGCGAGACCCGTCAAGACGTCTTTGAAGGCGGGCATATTGTAGCGGCGGACGGGTGGAAAGTAAGTGCCTGCATAATATGGACGCAGATCAGGGGTGAGAAAGACAGACATGGGCCAGCCGCCGGAGTCGGTCATTGCTACGGTAGCTTGCATATAAATACTGTCAAGGTCGGGGCGTTCTTCCCGATCTACTTTGATGTTGATGAAATGTTCATTCATCAAGGCGGCAGTTTCAGGGTTCTCAAAGGACTCATGTTCCATTACATGGCACCAATGGCAGGCGGCGTAGCCGATGCTGAGAAAGATCGGTTTGTTTTCTGATTTTGCCTTTTCAAGCGCCTCTTTGCCCCACGGATACCAATCTACAGGATTATGAGCATGTTGCAGTAAATAAGGTGAGTTTTCGTTGATTAATTTATTCGGCATTCTGAACCTTTAATGAGACTGGGATTTATTTAAAGAAAATTCGGCACAAAAACTTTATATAGGATGAATTATTTTACACTAATAACCTGTTTGAAGATCAGAAGAGTTAAAGATACAGACATCTACTTGTGTGATTTGAAAAGCATGTCTTGCATGAAATTAGAAGAAGATAAAAAGAGTTCAACAGTTTATTGTTGAACTCTTTTTATCTTCTGGTATGTAGTTCTGATTCTAGATTTTTATTCTGGCTTCTAATAATCTTGAATTACTGTTTGTCTCAATATTGAAGCCGAGCTTCTTGAAGATGTGCTGCATGACTTGATTGTCATCGGTCAAGGTGGCGCTGAGAGAATCAAGGTGCTCCTTCTTGGCAACTTCCACGGCCTGGCGGATCAATTCGCCGCCTAACCCGATCCCATGATATGGATCGCCGATCAAAATACTCAGGCGTGCCTCGTCGGTTCCGTGCATTTTGCTGATGCGGGCCACCCCAAGGATGGTGCGTTCTTCATCGCCGTTTTTGCTTTCAGCAACGAGAGCGATCTCACGATCGTAGTCGCAATGACAGATACGTGCGAGGCGTTCGTGGACAACTCGCTCCTGGAAGATCATGGGCTGTAGATAACGCATGAATACGCTGCGGTCGGATAATGTGGTGTGGAACTTGACCAACAACTCTTCATCCTCAGGCAGAATGGGACGAATGGTTACTTTGGTCTTGTCTTTAGCTGTCCATGTTCCTACATATTGCATCGGGTAGGGACGGATCGCCAGCTTGGGCAACTGGCTTTTTTCCACGTTCTTATCATAGAGTACAACGCGTGCATCCAGTGCAAGTAGCTTTTCAGGAGAGGCGATCAGCGGGTTGATGTCCAGTTCCATGATCCAGCGTTGTTCTGTGATCAGTTGAGAGAAACGTACAAGCAGGCGCTCGAGCGCAACAAGATCCACAGGGTCGCGGCCACGGACTCCCTGCAATGCAATGTGGATGCGCGTTCGCTCCATCATGCGTCTTGCCAGTGTAGTGGTTAGTGGGGGAAGGCCTAATGCTCTGTCTTTGAACACTTCCACCAGTTGGCCACCAAGGCCGAAGAGGATAACGGGACCGAATTGCGGGTCAATGCTGCTGCCGAGAATTAATTCATACCCTTCCACTTTGGCCATGGACTGGACAGTGACACCGAGGAAGTGTTCGGCGCCCACTTTGGCTGTTACTGATTTCTTAATATTTTCAAATGCATTTTGAACAGCATCTGCATCAGCCAGATTTAATTGCACGCCGCCAACATCGGTCTTGTGCGTGATCGTTTCTGAATGGAGTTTGAGCACAACTGGATAACCAATGGCATCTGCCGCTTTTACGGCTTCTGCTTTGCTTATCGCGATGCGCGTGTCCACTGTGGGGATGCCGTAGGAAGCCAAAAGCTGTTTGGATTCATATTCGGTCAGGATCGTGCGGCCTGAATTGCGGACTGTCTCAATGATCTGCGCGGCCTGCTTACGGTCTATCTGATCCTCGTCTGCGTCATCGGTAGACATGGGTGTTTCATACAAACTACGCAGGTTCTCAGAATAATAAGCCATGTAATCAAAGACGCGTGCGGCTGTGTCAGGATAGGGGAAGGTTGGGATATTGGCTTTGTTGAGAATGGCCTCGCCAGGAGCAACTTCATTGCCGCCCATCCAGGAAGCAAGCACAGGTTTGCCAAGAGATTGTGCGTAGGGTTCCAGTTCTTCTGCGGTCTTGGTGGGATCTGTCATTGCCTGCGGAGTGAGGATGACCAAAATGCCATCTGTGTTGGGATCTTTTGCGGCGATTTCGAGCGCCTTGCCATAACGTTCTGGGCTGGCATCTCCGAGAATATCAACAGGGTTATTGTGACTCCATGCGGCGGGAAGTAATTGATTGTAGGCTTCCATCGCTTCTGCGGATGGCTGTGCCAATTCGCCGCCATTGGAAATCAATGCGTCTGTGGCGAGTACACCAGGTCCGCCAGCGTTGGTGAGGATCGTCAAACGGCGACCCTTCGGACGCGGCTGTTTCCCGAGCACTTCAGCCATGTAGAATAATTCGGCGATGCTGCTGACGCGCAGGACGCCGCTGCGGCGAAATGCCACTTCGAGAACTTCATCACTGCCAGTCAGTGAGCCTGTGTGAGAAGCGGCGGCTTTCGCGGCTCCTTCAGTGCGGCCTGGTTTGATGATAATGATCGGTTTGGTCAACGCTACTTCACGAGCTGCGGAAAGGAACGCTCTGGCGTTGCCAATCGTCTCCATGTAAATAACGATACTCTTGGTGTGCGGGTCGTCGCCGAGATAATAGATCAGGTCACTCCAATCCACATCGAGCATCGAGCCAATGGAGACGAATGAACTAAACCCAACATTCTCGCGCAGACTCCAGTCAAGAATGGCTGTGCATAACGCACCGCTTTGGCTGATGAACCCAACACTACCGCGGCGTGCGATCGTGCTTGCAAATGTCGCATTCAAGCCTGTTGTGGGGCTCATAACGCCCAAGCAGTTCGGCCCAATGATGCGCATATTTCCGCGGCGGGCATGTTCCATGATCTGGCGTTCCAATTCAACGCCTTCGGGGCCAGTCTCTTTGAAGCCAGCAGAAATGATGATCGCGCTTTTTACGCCAAGGTCAACGGCCTCTTTGATAATGCCAGGCACGCTCGCGGCGGGAGTTACAACTACGATCAGATCCACTACTTCAGGGACATCACTAAGAGTGGGATATGCTTTAATGCCGAGGATGCTCGGGCGCTTCGGGTTGACGGGGTAGATGGTTCCGCCAAAGGAGCTGCTGATTAAATTCCAAACAATTGTCCGTCCAACACTGCCAATTGTTTCTGTTGCACCGATGACAGCAACGCTTTTTGGGGCAAAGATGGCATCGAGAGGTTGGCGT
Source organism: Anaerolineales bacterium (assembly GCA_030824405.1). Taxonomy (GTDB): domain Bacteria; phylum Chloroflexota; class Anaerolineae; order Anaerolineales; family Villigracilaceae; genus Villigracilis. The sequence continues at coordinate 6,656 of JAVBXV010000099.1, forward strand.
CCATAATGTAAAACATCATGCGCTGGGTCAAAACCGGGGGTAACAAGTGTATCCATGTGAGTTTCCTTATTTGAGTTGCTTTCTGTAATCGATTACAGTAAAGATAATGGTGAATTTTATCACTATATATAGCATAATCAAGTTACCAGTCAGATACGCGGTACTTTTCGCAGAAAGGTATAATGAATCGAATTGCCATGCAGAGTCCATCTTTTATATATCATATTCGACAATATCTGTTCGCTTTTGCAGTGATCGCAGCTATTACCGCAATTTTCTTTGCATTGCGCGAGGTGCTGGATATCACTCTGGTGGCTCTTCTCTATTTAATTCCGCTGGGCGTGATTACAGCTTTTTGGGGGCTTGGCCTGGGAATCACCAGCGCGTTGTTATCTTTTCTTTTACTTAATTACTTCTTCATTAAACCATATTACACCCTTGCAGTTCATCGCCCAACCGATATTGTAATCCTTGCCGTCTTTTTTATAGTGGCTGTAGTGATCAGCCAGTTGGTGGGGCGCATGCAAGCAGGGCTCGCTGCGGCCACTGCTCGTGAAAGGGAAGCCACTCAACTTTATCAGTTGAGTACGGTGCTGGTTGGCTTGCATGATGATCGTTCCATTGCGCAGATACTGGCTGTGCAGGTTCAGGCGGTATCGCAGGGTGAGTGCGTGGAACTTAGCATTAAAGGAACGCATCCTTTTACATTTCGTTTACCAGAGATGGATGCGCCTGCCCGTGCTGCGGAATTGATCGTGCCTATTCAGGCGGCGCGGGGTGTTCTCGGGGAGATAAAGCTTTGGAAAACAGAGTCAGCCATCTCGTTGGCAGAGAAGCGTTTATTCCAGACATTTGCGAGTCAGGGTGCGTTGGCGCTTGAGCGCGGCTGGCTTGTGGAAGCAGAGTCGCGCGCCAAAGTCCTCGAAGAGAGCGATCATTTGAAATCCATTTTATTATCTTCTGTTTCGCACGAATTGCGGACTCCACTTTCAACGATCAAAGCCGCAGCTTCCAGTTTGCGTGGACATGAAGTGAGCTGGGATTCTCCCGCGCGTTCTGAATTGATCGCCGCTATTGACGAGGAAGCCGATCACTTAAATATGCTGGTTGGAAATCTTCTGGATATGTCTCGAATTGAGTCTGGCGCGCTCAAGCCAAAACGTGAGTGGAATATTTTGTCTGAGATCGTTGGGAGTGTGCTTGTGCGCATGCGGCACTTGGTGGAAGCACACCAGTTGGAAGTGGATGTGCCTGACAGCCTGCCGCTTGTGCCTGTGGATTATGTGCAGATGGAACAGGTCTTTACGAATCTGGTCAGTAACAGCGTCAAGTATGCTCCAGAGAAAACTGTGGTTCGTGTGCGCGCATTTGTGGAAGGTGAATCCATTCATGTACTGGTTGGCAATCAGGGGCCGCAGGTACCGCAGGAACACCTTGATCGCATCTTTGATAAGTTTTATCGCGTCACTGCCGCAGACCGTGTGACAGGCACAGGGCTTGGTCTTTCCATTTGCAAAGGTATTATCGAAGCACATGGCGGACGAATTTGGGCGGAGAATGTCCACGATGGACTCGTTTTTAATTTTATAGTACCGCTGATGTGGGAAGGTATGCCGCCCCAGCAACTCCCAATAGATACGGAGATCGAATGAGCAACGCACCGCATATTCTCGTCATTGATGATGAACCACAGATCCAGCGCGCGATCCGCACGATCCTGACTGAAAAAGGATTTAAGGTTACAACGGCTAGCCGCGGCGAAGAAGGCCTCACACTTGCCGCAGTCAACGAACCTGACCTTGTGATCCTTGATTTGGGTTTGCCTGATATGGACGGAGTGGAAGTCTGCACGCGCCTGCGCGAATGGACTCAATGCCCGATCATCATTTTATCTGTGCGTGATAGTGAGCATGATAAAGTAGCTGCGCTTGATAAAGGCGCCGATGATTATTTAACCAAGCCATTTGGTATCGAAGAATTACTGGCGCGTGTGCGTGTTGCGTTACGCCATTCCATGAACGCGCAGGGAACGCAAAGCAAGGTGGTCAAAGCAGGTTTGCTCACCATTGATCTTGCCTGGCATATTGTCAAGCGCGGCGATGAAGAGATCAAATTAACGGGCACTGAATACAAATTACTTTCCTATATCGCATCCAATCACAGGCGCGTGCTCACGCATCAAAGCATTCTTATTCATGTGTGGGGGCCAGCCGATGCTGATCATACCGAATATCTGCGCGTCTACATGCGTCAACTTCGCAAAAAACTTGAAGCCGACCCTGAACGACCGCAAATTATTCTCACCGAGCCTGGAATTGGATATCGATTTATTGCCGATGAGTAACGTCCGTCACTGAATTTCCAGTGTCATTTCTCCTCAATGTCCCTTAATCGGGGCATTTTTATTTGTTCTTTATACGATTGCCCTTCTTTTTTGTCACCATTTTATGCCCACTTGTTACGATTCAGTTATCTAAGAGGTGACATGACCAAACTTGACTCACAACCCATATCCGTACCCTTCACTCCCGCTTCCCATCTGGACCCTAAAGCTGGTCGGCGACTAATTGTCCTTATGCCGCACCTCGAGAATGACCCTGCCGCCGCAATGCGCAGGATCTGGGAACTGGCACATTCCATCAACGCACACGTTCTATTTCTCAGCTTATGCAGTGACGCAGCACTGGAGTCGAGTCTCAGGCGGCAGTTGGCGACCATGTCTGCAATGGTGCGCGATGACAAAGTATCAGCCGAAGGAATGGTTATGTTTGGCAAAGATTGGCTTGAGATCGTCAGGTCCCAGCAGCGGGCTGGCGATATTGTGGTTTGCTTTGAGGAACAACATGTCGGGCCATTAAACAAACCATTAAGCCAGATCTTACAGTCAAATTTGGATGCGACACTTTACATTTTTTCAGGAATTGATCCGCGAAAGGATTCTGGCTCAGGCTGGCTGGTGCAAACTGCGGCCTGGTTTGGTTCCATAGGGATCATCATCGGGTTTTCCCTGCTTCAAGTGCAAACTGAAAACCTGGTGGAAAACTGGGCTCACAACACATTATTGATGCTTTCCATTCTCGTTGAATGTGGGGCGCTTTGGCTTTGGAACAGCCTGTTTAATTAAAACTGGAGACTTCAAAATACATGATCAATCACGAAGATAATTCACAAACCTCGATCATCGAGCGAGTTGCAGATTACACGCCGCCGCGTACTTTGGGTTCCTGGTTTATCGGCCGTCCCTTATCCACTGCAGATGCATCCCACCAAACTATTGGGAAAGTTGTTGGCCTTGCAGTTTTTGCGTCGGACGCGCTTTCGTCCACGGCATACGCCACTCAGGAAATTTTGGGAGTGATTGCCGCCGCAGGTGCAGTTGCTTATGGATATTTGTTCCCCATCTCTCTTGCGATTGTGACCCTGCTTGCAATAGTCACCATATCTTATGAGCAAACGATTCATGCCTACCCTGGTGGAGGCGGCGCCTACATTGTTGCACGCGACAATCTGGGTGAATTGCCAGCACAAACTGCTGGGGCTGCGCTTCTTACGGATTACATCTTAACCGTATCCGTTTCCATTTCGGCGGGCGTTGCTCAAATTGTGTCTGCTTACCCTGATTTATTTCCTTATCGGGTGCTGATCGCTGTTATCGCTGTGGGTTTTATAATGCTCATTAATCTGAGAGGGGTTAAAGAGTCTGGAACGGCATTTGCCATTCCAACATATTTCTTCGTGGTTATGATGGTGTTTACGGTCGGCTTCGGGATATTTCGTTATTTAACCGGCTCACTGGGTGTGGTTGTAGATCCTCCACACTTTGAGGTGAAGCATGTCCTTTCAGTGATTACACCCTTCATTTTGCTTCATGCTTTTGCCAATGGCACAACTGCCCTTACCGGTGTCGAGGCGATCTCCAATGGGATCACCGCCTTCAAAGAACCACGTAGCAAAAATGCGGGAATCACTCTGATCTGGATGTCTTTGATCCTGGGTGCATTATTCCTTGGGCTTTCGTTTCTCACTGGCAGGGTGCAAGCGGTATTTTCTGAAGAGGAAACTGTCATTTCTCAATTGGCGCGAACAATTTATAACGGCAGGGGAATCCCTTATCTGATGCTGATTACTGGTACAACCGTCATCCTTATCATGGCTGCGAATACAGCCTTTGCAGATTTTCCCCGTTTGGGCGCGCTTCATGCAGGTGATGGGTTTCTTCCCCGCCAGCTTACCTATCGGGGAAGCCGTTTGGTGTATTCGCGTGGCATCGTGTCACTTGCGGTCATTTCGTCCATCTTGATTATTATTTTTCAAGCTAGTGTAACGCGGCTTATCCCTCTTTACGCAATTGGGGTGTTTCTTTCTTTTACGCTCTCTCAGGCGGGCATGGCTCGCCGCTGGTGGAAGATAGGCCACTTGAAGGAAGGCGTGGAAATTGTTGAACCAGGCTCCACGCTGAAATATGAAAGCGGCTGGCAGAATAGAATGTTGATCAACGGTTTCGGCGCCATTTGTACTGCCATCGTGATGGTTGTTTTTGCGGTAACCAAATTCAGAGAAGGCGCCTGGGTGGTGCTTATCCTGACGCCTGTTTTGGTCACCATCTTTTTCTCCATTCATCATCACTACAAGGGGCTTGCAAAGAAGCTCTCCCTTGATAATTTTGGTGTTGTGCCCCCACATACTATTCGTCATCGAGTGATCATGCCAGTTAGTGGTGTGCATCAGGGTACACTGGCTGCGTTGCGTTATGCACGGATGCTGTCGGATGATATAACGGCAGTCCATGTCACCATCGAGCCAGCGGATGCTGAAAAGGTTCGCCAAAAGTGGGAAACGTGGGGCGAAGGTGTGCGCATGGTGATGTTGGATTCGCCGTATCGCCTCTTCCTTGAACCGATCCTGGGATATATCGCCGACATTGCACGCCAACGTCAGCCAGGTGAGACCATCACTATTGTTGTTCCTGAATTCGTTTCAGAGAGCCGCGTAACTTCCGCGTTGCATACAAATACTGCCGACCTTCTTCGCAGTCAACTTAAGCGCCAGCATGGAATCGTGATCATCAACGTGCCTTATCATGTCCACGAAATGGACGAAACGCAATAAGTTATTGAAAACCCTAACGATTTAAAAAATATAACGTACCTTGTTATAGGTACGTTATATTTTTTGTTTACTTTCCTTTTGTGTTCAAATCGTCATACTTCCTGCGGACTTCACGAATGTCGTCCCACATTAATGATTTTGGCGACCCAGGTGCCTTGGATTGGTTGCGCAGCAGATAGGATGGATGAAAGATCGGCATGATCCATAGGTTCTGTTTTTGTATCCACTGTCCACGCATGCTTGTAATGCCAGTTTTCCCGAGCACAGATTGGCAGGCCACATTCCCAGTCAACAGCATAATGTGCGGGTTGACGTGGTGAATGATCTCAAACACATATGGACGGTAATATTCGATTTCCTGATCAGTGGGCTTGCGAAATGTCTTGCCCTCGTCCCCTGGCGGCAAACGAAAGACGGAGTTTGTAATATACACATCCTTCTCGGGATCGAAATTCCCCGCTTCAAGGATCTTGTCCAGAAGCTGGCCTGCCTTGCCGACAAAAGGCTTGCCCTGAATATTTTCCTGCCCTCCAGGCGCTTCGCCAACAATCAGCAATTTGGCCTTCGGGTTTCCGCGACTAATGACGATATTGGTGCCTGCGTTTGCAAGCGGATCATCCTTCATCTGCATGATCGCGTTGAGTACTTCTTCAATGGAGGAATACTTGGATGAGTTGAGTAGATTGGCTTCGAGCATGGCTGGTTTCCTTGAGGGGGATGAAAAAAATAATTTTACCCCATTGGACAAAGAGTCGCCGATATTATTAATTGCCCTGTATGGGGGATTAACTTCAGGATGCTTCTGTTTATAATAAAAATTAAAATAATTTTATCTTAAGGAGAATTGAAATGAAAAAACATGGAGTTTTACTTGCAATACTGGCGCTGGCTTTTGCTTCACTTGCCTGTCAGGCTGTGATGGGCGGCGGAAATGAGACAGGCGTTGAGCCGCTCCCGCCTGTTGATTACTCGGAAGATTCGCCCGCCGCTACAACTGAGCCTGCGAACAGTAATGACTCGGAATTTTCTTTTGGTGGTGACTCTGAATTCCCCATGCCTGACGATGCTTTCAATATCGTCAATGTTAGCGGGGTTACAAATTTCCAGACCAAACTAAGTCTGGATGAAGCGTTGGCTTTTTATCGCGACACCTATGGAAAAGTAGGATATACCGAACGTGACTTGTTGACCACAACCTCTGATGGCGTTTTTAGTATCGTCTTTGACGGTGACCCCAGCGGACAGGCGATTATCATTCAAGGTGTTGATTTTAACGATGGCAGTGTCAACATTAATATCTCCCTGCAGGATGTCTAATTTATTTTAAAAAAAGAGCCGATGCTTTTACAGCATCGGCTCTTTTTTGATCTCAACTTTCACCCATTTTCTAAGAGAATTGACTAGAAATATTTCCGAACATTTTTGTAGTTCATCCTTTTTGATGATACGTTCTTTGACCTGTCCCGTTTCAAGTAAATGAGCGCGAAAAATCCCCGCCAGCAACCCGCAGGAAATGGGTGGGGTGAAGAATTCTTTGTTCATTTTGACAACAAGATTCCCTATGGTGAACTCGGTTAGTTCCTCTTTTTCGTTGAAGAGGAGAATGTCATCAGAGTACTTTTGAGCGGCAGGGTACATGTCACGGCGTGTGGTTTTATGGAAAAGGAATACATTGTTCGAATCAATTGGATGCTCAGCAAGACGAACTTTGAATATCTTTTCTTCCAAATCGAAATTCTTCACCTCTTCCGAGAGATCGCCAGTTCGGTTGAGTAAGACCTTTACACGTTTGGGAGATGTAAACTCACGGCTGGTCTGAGCGAGAAATATTTCCAACTTTTCCTTTGAAAACGGAAAATCAAAATACTCTGCCGAATCTGCCATGCGTGCAATGTGTTTTTCTAGTAAAAAATATCCTTCAACGGGAGTCCACAAGATGGTTTCGAAGAGAGAAAATTCCTGCGGACGTTCCGTCAAGACACGAGATTTGAGCAACGCCTCGCTATATTCATCTGCGCTGGTCGAGTCCCAAACGATGCCGCCGCCCAAGCCATATTCTGCACGTTTGTTTTCTTTGTCGATCAAGGCGGTGCGGATGGCGACATTGAACTGTGCTGTGTGCTCTGGGAAAATATAGCCAATACTGCCCGTGTAAATTTTGCGCGGAGTTGTTTCCAGCTCCGAAATAATATTCATCGTGCTGATTTTTGGCGCCCCCGTAATGGATGCGCATGGGAACAAGGCCGAAAATATATCCGCGACCGATGCCTGCGTCTTCGCCTGCACTGTGGATGTCATTTGAAAAAGGGTCGGGTATTTTTCCACCGTGAATAACTCAGGAACGTGTACACTGCCAATTTCAGCGATACGCCCCAAGTCGTTGCGGATCATATCCACGATCATCACATTTTCGGCGCGGTTTTTTGCCGAGTTTTTCAGCCATTCAATTTGCGCCTTGTCTTCCTGTGTGGTGCGCCCGCGTTTGACCGTCCCTTTCATGGGGTGGCTGTAAATTTTGTCCCCGCTTAGTTTGAAAAATAATTCAGGCGAAGCAGAACAGATCGCGTAACGGCCCGTGTTAATGTAGGCCGCATATTTGTTTTGATTTTGCGCGAGATGTAAAAAGAAATTCCATTCATCTTCCGCAAAGTCTGTTTGCAGGCGCATCGTGTAGTTGACCTGATAAGTCTTTCCGCTTGCGATTGCATCTTTTATTTTTTCAATGGCGGTGTTATAACTCTCGCGCTCGGTGCTTGCCTGCCAGTTTAACAGGGAAGGATTTTCCTCAGGCGCGGGCAATTGAACAACGTGCGGGTTTGAATACAAACCAAACCAAAGCAAGGGAAAATCACCTGAGTTCAAAACATGCAGTGCATTATCAAACGCGGGCGCGGCTTCATAACTGACGAACCCCACCGCGTGCCAGCTATTGGCGTTGACAAGGTTTTCAACCTCACGTAACGCTTCCTGCACGTCACGCACATCGTCCGCCTGCACAACCTGATGCAGATCTGAAAAATGCAGCCATTCGTGATAACTTTTCAATAAAACTTCGTTTACGCCAATCAAGGCTACCTCAATATGAAAAAATTCCTTTCAATTGTACCGCGTTGGATTCCCGCCCTGCTGCTCATGCTTGCCATCTTTTTATTTTCTTCCCGCGCCAGCGTTGATCTTCCCGATTTTTATGATTGGGATTATTTCATAAAAAAGAGCGCCCATGCTGTTGGTTATGGATTGCTCGTGTTGTCTTATCTGCATGCTTTAAAGTGGAACCAAAAATATTATGTGCTTGCCTGGCTGCTCGCGTTGGCGTATGCGGTCACTGATGAATTTCATCAATCCTTTGTGCCTGGGCGCAACGCGGCTATCAGAGACGTGTTGATATTCGACAACCTCGGCGCGCTGTTTGCATTATTAATACATTATCTTTATCGGAGAAAATATGAAAAAGAAAATCAATAGACGTGATTTTTTGCGAGTCGCATCCATCGGGACGGCATCTGCGCTGGCCCTGTCTTGCGGATTAATTGAAGAGTCGCTTCCAAACCCAACCGAGGAGCCTGTCACTGTGCCAACTGACATTTCCCAACCTGATGATACACGTCCACGCAATGCTGCGGTGCTTGTGCTCGGCGCAGGCATGTCTGGCCTCGCCGCCGCCCGCACTCTTGTGGACGCAGGCCTAAGCGTGATCGTCCTCGAAGCGCGCAACCGCATCGGCGGCCGCACATGGACAGATACATCTCTCGGCTTGCCTCTCGATCTTGGCGCCTCCTGGATCCACGGCTCCAAAGGCAACCCGATCACAGACCTCGCGCGTGAATTTGGGGCAAAGACAATCGTTACAGATGAAGAAAATGGGATCGTCTTCGATGCCAATGGAAACGAAATGTCTGATTCGGAATATACCGAGATCGAAGACCTCTTCGAGTCTATCTATGAGCAGGTGGCAGAGATGCAGGAAGATACAGATAACGACATGCCGCTTCAACAAGCCTTTGACCAGATCATTGCCAGCCGCGAGCTCTCCAACGAAGAATTGCACAAACTACAACATTACATCCACGGTACTTTTGCGTTGGAGCTGGGCGCAGACCCGCAGAACCTGTCTCTTTGGGAGTGGGATCAGGACGAAGAATTCAGCGGCGACGAAGTTGTTTTCCCTGGCGGATACAGCCAGATCACAGACGGCCTTGCGCAAGGCGTGGATATTCGTCTCGGCGTAATAGTGGAATCGATCCGCTACGGCGCGAGCGGCGTGGAAGTGGAAACTTCGTCTGGCAAGTTTGGCGGAGAAAAGGCTGTCGTTACATTTCCGCTTGGGGTGTTGAAGCAGGCGTCGGTTAAGTTTGAACCGCCGCTTCCAGCGTGGAAGCAGTCCGCTATTGACCGTCTGGATATGGGTGTGTTAAATAAAGTCTATTTGAAATTTTCAGAAATATTTTGGGATGAAGAAGTTGAAACGATTTCTTATGTGGGCGAGCGCACGGGCGAGTGGTGCGATTGGTTGAGTTTTGTGCCGTATGTGAACGAGCCTGTTTTGATGGCATTTCACGGCGGCGAAAAAGGATATGCGCTCGAAGAACTTTCTGACGATGAGATCATTGCGGGCGCAATGAAAACTTTGCGCGTGATGTATGGCGATGAGATTCCTGAGCCTGATGGATTTCTCATCACGCGTTGGGGCAAGGACCCGTTTGCGTTTGGCTCGTATTCGCACGTTCCGCCATTCGCCAGCGGCGAGGATTATGACGCGCTGTTCGAGCCCGTGGATGATGTTCTATATTTTGCAGGCGAAGCTACTTCACGCGAATATCCAGGCACACAGCATGGCGCATATTTATCGGGTGTGGCCGCAGCAAACGAACTCACGTAAGTCGCGTTTGCAACGTGACGAATCCAGTAAAACAAAAGGTCACGCCAAAAGCGTGACCTACTTTTTTCTGTTCTCTATTCTCTACTCTCTTAACCTATTCAAACTCAATATCGATCTCTTCGTCGTCTTTCCAATCACCCATTTTTTCGAATTCAATTTCGCCGAAGAGTTCATTTTGTACTGCAGAGATATGATAACGTTTGATCAATTCAAGCATTGCCAGAAACGTGACCACAATTTCAACGCGTGTGGCCTTATCTGTAATTAATCCACTGAAGGTCATGCGTTGGATGTGCTTCATTGTTTTGGTGATGTAATCAATTTTTTCACGAATGGTCACACGCGGCGCAGAGATGATCACGGCCAGCGGCTTCTTCTCTTTTCCTTTTGAAAAAGCAGAGACTGCCGCATCCAGCAAACCTTCCAAGGTCAGGTTCGAGAGATCGAGTTTGGCTTCCACTTTTGGCATGGGCGCAACACGCAGATAGGTGTGCCAGTTCTTTTCCTGTAATTCAACCATCCAGCCCGCTACTTCTTTATACCGTTTGTAAAGTCGTAACTGCTCAACCAGCGCAATGCCAGGGTCTTCTTCGCCAGGTTCGCGTTCGATCGGGCGTGGCAGCAAGGCTTCTGATTTGATCTGCACCAGCTTGGCGGCGATCACCAAAAATGATGAAATTTCATCGGGCTTGAGTTGTTCGAGTCCGTGTAAATAGGAAAGATACTGGTCCGTCACAGACGCGAGCGAAATCGCGGTGATGTCCAGTTCTGAGCGTTCGATCAGGCTTAGCAAAAGATCCAGCGGCCCCTCGTAAAGAGGGGTCTGTACCTTGTAGCCGCCAATTTGATGTCCTAGTATGCCTTCCATAGCGGCCGAATTATACCAGTACCCGAACTCATCGAATTCCTGTTGCCCGCCTCCAGTGTATAATCTTGTTCATGTCAAAACTAACTCATCTCGACGAACACGGCCGCGCACACATGGTGGATGTCGGTCATAAACCAGATACCGAACGCATCGCAATTGCCCGCGGTGAGATCCACATGAAGAAGGAAACGTTTGACCTGATCCGCGCGGGACAGATCAAAAAAGGGGATGTGCTCACCATCGCGCAGATCGCGGGCATCAGCGCTTCAAAACGGACCTCAGACCTGATTCCGTTATGTCATCCACTGCCACTCTCAAAGATTGACGTGGACCTCGTTCTGGACGAATCCCTGCCAGGCGTGGTGATCACTGCCACAGCAAAGACCATTGGCAAAACTGGCGTGGAAATGGAAGCACTTACTGCAGTTTCCGTCGCTGCACTAACCGTCTATGACATGGCGAAGGCTGCCGAGAAAACGATGCGAATTCAAAATATACGTCTTGTTGAAAAACACGGCGGCCAATCTGGTGACGTGGTGAACGAATGAATCATATAAAATTATTATTCTTTGCAACCATTCGCGACCGTGCTGGAGTGAGATCCATGGAAATGGATATTCCCGCGGACATGACTATTGCGGGTTTGAAGGAAAAACTTTCAGTTGATTATCCAAACCTCAAAGAATCAATGAGGTCGGTTCTGATGACGATCAATCGTGAATATGCATTTGATGAAGCGGTTGTGCCAGCCAATGCTGAAATTGGCATGTTCCCGCCCGTCTCTGGAGGATAACTGGTTAATATGACAGCTTCCGAACTTCCTACTATTTATTCCATTACTGAATCTGAAATTGACCTGAATGACCTGCTCGAAAAGATCACGTTGACCAGCACAGGTGCAGCGGCTATCTTTACAGGCATGGTGCGCGGAGTGACCACTCGCGGCGATGCACATGAGACCGAATATTTGGAATACGAGTCTTATGTCCCTATGGCGGAAGCCAAGATGAAACAGGTTGCTGATGAAATTCGCGAGCGCTGGCCTGTCATTGAGGGGATTGCGGTCGTCCAACGAATTGGAAAGTTGTATCCGAAGACCCCAACAGTTCTAATTGCATGCACAGCCGCGCATCGTGATACGGGCGTATTTGATGCGGCACGTTATGGCATTGACCGCTTGAAGGAAATTGTGCCTGTTTGGAAAAAAGAGATCGGCCCCAATGGGCAGGAGTGGGTCGAGGGAGATTACATTCCCAAGCCCGGAGAGTAGTTCATGCTTTTACATACCCCCAGATTGGTCCTTCGGAATTTTATTGACGCAGACCTTGAATATTTTGTTGCCTACCGTAATGTTCCTGAAGTGGCCATGTATCAGGGCTGGCGCCTTCCATATACCCGTGAACAGGGACTGGAATTTCTGCATGAAATGAAAGACATGGAATCTCCGAAGCAAGGTCGTTGGCTGCAACTGGCGATCGAACTAAAGGAGACAGGGGAAATGATCGGCGATGTTGGTGTCCGCATTCACGACCAGGATGCGCATCAGGCGGGGATTGGTTTCACCATTGCACCTGCTCATTGGCGCCATGGCTACGCCGTGGAAGCGATCACAGCATTGCTGGAATTTCTTTTTGAAGATATCGGTTTGCATCGCGTCTCTGCAGATTGCGATACGGAAAACACAGCTTCATGGCACACACTGGAAAAAGCTGGTTTCAGGCAGGAAGCCCATTTTGTGGAAAGTTTTCCCATGGGTCAGGGCTATGGCAGTGAATATTATTATGGCATGCTTCGTAGGGAATGGCTCGCACGAAAAAATATGGGATAAGAAAATGTCCCTTTTGTAGAACAGATTGGAGCGGGGAAAGAAGCGGGTTTTTATCCGTCACGTATGAGCAATTTTGGGGTTTTATTTGAAGCCAGTCTGCTGGAAATTTTATCTTGTCATTGTGTCTGGAGGAGAAGTATGCAGGATCGTATAGTTATTACAGGTATGGGAACGGTCAACCCGCTTGGGTTATCAGTGGCCGAGTCGTGGAAAAATGTTATCGCGGGTGTTTCAGGGGTTGCGCCGATCACGTTGTTCGACTCGTCGCCTTTGCAAGTACACATCGCTGCGGAAGTGAAAAATTTTGCTCCCGAAAAATTTATGGACGCGAAAGAAGCGCGGCGGCGTGACCGCTTTGAGCAGTTTGCAATTGCGGCTGCAAGAGAAGCTTTGACGAATTCAAATCTGGAAATTACACCCGCAAACTCTGGGCGCATTGGCGTTATTATTTCATCTGCAATTGGCGGGCTGCATTCTTTGCAGGAGGCGATCCTGACCAATGCAACCGAAGGTCCGCGCCGTGTGAGTCCATTCATGATCCCGATGTTGATGGCGAATGGCGGCGCGGGTATGGCCGCTATTGAATTTGGCATCAAGGGGCCGAGTCTTTCTGTGGCGTCGGCCTGTGCTTCAGGTATTGACGGCATTGGCATGGCTTTGATGATGCTGCGAACAGGCATGATCGATGCTGCACTGGCTGGCGCGGCTGAGTCGACGATCACATCTACGGGTGTTGCCGCCTTCGATCGTGTTGGTGCGATGTCACGCCGTAATGATGGATACTCCATGACGCCGCAACCGTTCGATAAAAACCGTGACGGATTGGTGATGGGCGAAGGTGCGGCCGTTCTGGTGCTGGAGCGCGAAACAGATGCGAGAGCGCGCGGCGCAACCATCCTTGCCGAGTTGGCGGGGTATGGCTCCACAGCCGATGCGTACCATGTGACAGCTCCGCACGAATTTGGCGAAGGCGGTGCTGCTGCGATTCGTATGGCGTTGAATTCTGCAAAAGCAAATATCGATGAAGTGGGTTACATCAGCGCGCATGGCACGGGTACGCTGATGAACGATCAATCTGAAACCCGCGCGATCAAGGCGGCTTTTGGCGATCTGGCATACAAAATACCCGTTTCCTCCACCAAGTCCATGACGGGGCACATGATGGGCGCCACGGGCGCACTGGAGATGATCTTCTGCGTGCAGGCCATCCGTGAAGGCATTTTGCCTCCCACGATCCACTACGAAACGCCCGACCCCGAATGTGACCTGGATTACATCCCGAACAAGGCGCGCGAGGCGAAAATCTCTGTAGCGATCAGCAACGCCTTTGGATTTGGCGGCCATAACGCGGTTCTGGCAGTGCGGAAATACTCATAAAACAGCCTTGTGAGCACAGAAAATGCGTGCTATAATCCGCAGTCGCGTTTTGAAAACCAATACACAAAAAACAGGAAGAGCGAAAATGACTGACTTAATCAAGGCCCTCGAAGCCAAAGTAAACGAAAACATTCCACAATTAAATCCCGGTGATACTGTTAGTGTGCACGTCAAGATTAAAGAAGGCGAACGTGAACGTATTCAGGAATTCAAAGGCATTGTGATCCGCCTCCGCAAGGGTGGCAACGACTCATCAGTGACCGTCCGCCGCATGGCCAGCAATGGCGTGGGTGTGGAACGAACCTTCCTGCTCCGCTCACCACGCATCGACAAGATCGTGGTCGAACGCCACGGCAAAGTCCGCCGTGCCCAGTTGTACTTCATGCGCGATCGCACAGGAAAAAGCGCCCGCCTCAAACAGAAGTTCGACTAAACAAGTACCAGATCAAAAGGGCGCAATCAGCGCCCTTTTTGTTTACCTCTTCTCTTAAGGAGTTTTTATGCCCAAGCCGCTCATTGGTATTACAACTCGTAACGGAAAAGACAGTGACGGGCATCCGCTCACTGCGCTTCAACATTCATATAGCAATGCTGTTTTGCAGGCTGGCGGGCTGCCCATTCCAATTCCCTGCATGCTGCCTGAGGATGATTTCCTCGATTTATATTCACGCCTTGATGGAATTCTCTTCTCTGGCGGCGGAGACGTTTCTCTGGAA
>JAVBXV010000282.1 GCA_030824405.1 Anaerolineales bacterium
CATTCTGCGTGACTTCGGCATGTGTCAACAACCCATTGCATCATGGCAATTTTTGCAGGGGCTGGATACTTTATCCCTGCGCATGGAACGTCACGTAAAAAACGCACAACGTGTTGCAGAATTTCTTGAGAGTCATTCAAAAGTTAAATGGGTTGCGTATTCGGGTTTGCCAACTCACCCTGATCATGAAAAAGCAAAAAAATATTTATCCAAAGGTGTCGGCGCCATGCTGGGCTTCGGCGTCCAAGGCGGCAAAGAAGCGGGCGCGCGTTTCATTGATAACCTGCAAATCTTCAGTCACGTTGCAAATCTCGGCGATGTAAAATCTCTCGCCATTCACCCCGCCAGCACCACCCACTCGCAACTTTCAGAAGAAGAACAGATCGCCGCGGGTGTCAGCCCCGATTTCATCCGCCTGAGTGTCGGCCTTGAAGACATCGAAGATATTCTTTGGGATTTAGATCAAGCGCTTCATGCTTAAGCGGATAATTTTTTCAGCGCTTCGCTCAACACAATCACCGCCTTTGCATATTCGTCCAAACTAATATGCTCGTTCGGCGTGTGGTCGAGCGCAGAATCTCCAGGCCCATACACAACGGCAGGACATTTCCAAACAGGAGCGACGATGTTCAGATCAGCCGTTCCCGTTTTATAGACGAAGCGCGGCTCTCCGCCCTGTGACCTGATTCCGCTTAAGAAAGCTCTCACCAGCGGAGTATTTTTCTCACACCCCCAAGCAGGAATGGCAAAGCCGTTTGGTTCAACAACTTCTCCATTCGCAATTTCATTTAATTTTACATACCAATCTTCTGGCGAAACTTCCACGGGTAAACGCATGCCCACTTTCAAACGCGCCCATTGTTCAAAATCATTCGAGTCTGAATCCATGCCGCGCAGGGTCAGCAATAATTTATCAAACACTTTCGTCTTATCCGCATTGATCAAATCCACATAGGCTTTGATCTTCAGCCAAACTTCAATCGCCGCCTCTGCCGCAGTCTCCTCCCCACTCGCCGAGTGGACTTGTCCGCGCGTGACAGTCACATTGGCCCACGCGCTTCCTTTATAACCCAGCGCCATTCTGTCCCATTGATTGGGTTCGCCGATGATCGCAAAATCAGGTTTATATTGTTCAGCAACAAATCTTGCACCTTCTGAATTGCGTTCTTCTTCAACAGCGCCGATCACCACAAACTGCCAGCCATCCTGCACACCCACCTGCGCCACCGCATCGACAAAACACGCCAACGGACCTTTCGCATCCACTGAGCCACGACCATACAAAAGGCCATCCTCCACACGCACAGAAATCTCCCCAGGCACCGTATCAATATGCCCCAGCAACACCACCTGCTTCGCCCCCTGCCCCATTACACCGACAGCATTACCCGCATTATCAATGAAGGCATCAGCAAATCCAAGTGACTTCATGCGAGTCACCAGCCACTCCACCGCCCTACGCTCCTGTCCCGATGGACTATATTGTGAAACCAAACCAACCAGCGTATCAAAATCAAAATCGCTCATTTATTATTTATCCGTTGAACTTATCCGTTCATCCGTTCTCATCCGTTGAGACCACTTCCGCCAGCACATCCACCACATGATCAATCTGCTCATACGAAATCACCAGCGGCGGCAACAAACGAATCACGGTCATGCCTGCATTCAAGGCAATAATTTTTTTCTCTTGCAGTATCTTCAAATACGGTGCAACTTTTTGTTTCATTTCAATACCGACCATCAACCCAAGCCCACGCACTTCACGGATGTTTGGAGATTCGATCTTCTTCAATTTCTCCATCAAATATGCGCCTTTCGCTGCGGCCTGAGCAGGCAGGTCTTCTTCTTCCATGACAGTCAACGCCGCAACAGCCGCCGCACACGAAAGCGGATTCCCGCCAAAGGTTGAGCCATGCACGCCTGGAGTTAAGTTTTTCACATGATGTCCGATCAAGACTGCGCCCATCGGCACGCCGCCTGCTATTGATTTGGCACAAGTTAGTAGATCAGGTGTCACGCCGAAATGTTGAATGGCAAACATCTTGCCTGTACGGCCAAAGCCCGTTTGGATTTCGTCCACAATTAATAATGCGCCGCGTTCATCACAAATCCGCCGTGCGGCTTGAATGTATTCTGCTGTTGCAGGATACACACCGCCTTCGCCTTGCACGACTTCCAAAATTACCGCGGCAGTTTCTTCATTCACAGCTTTATCGAGTGCTTCAATATTATTGAAAGCCACATGGCTAAACCCTGGCAGCAGCGGTTCAAAGCCTTCACGATATTTTTTGTTGTATGTTGCTGAAAGCGAGCCGTATGTCCGTCCATGAAAAGCCCGCATCGCTGCGACAATATTTTTTCGTCCCGTTGAAATGCGCGCGAACTTGAACGCCGCTTCAACCGATTCCGTTCCAGAATTGCAAAAGAAAACTTTATCCAAGCCATCCACCAGCGCAGTGATCTTCTGCATCAACTCGGCACGTTTGTCATTCGGGAAGGTTTCAAAAAGTGTGATCAGCGTAGATGCCTGCTTATAGATCGCCTCCGCAATTTTCGGGTGCGCGTGACCGAGGTTGGCGACACCGTGCCCAGATGAACAATCCAAATATTCCACGCCATCCGCATCGAACAACGACGCACCCTGTCCGCGCACGATGGTCAATGTCTGCTTGGCATACACGCCAGAAGTATGTTTA
>JAVBXV010000010.1 GCA_030824405.1 Anaerolineales bacterium
AGAAAGCAGACGGGTAATCCCAAAAGGCAGGCTGGTTGAAAATACAACTGCCCCATCTGGCGCAGTGACTGGCATCCCCCCCGCACTGACTGTGGTTGCAAAAATTGCCCCCAATGCTATGAATGCCCCTGCCAATACAGACAGCATGAACATTTTCAAAAATGGCGTCTCCGCTTTACGCACACCCAGATATTCAGCGCGCGTTGCCATTTCCGCTGGTAATAATGCATCAATTCGAAATTCGCTCATAGCCAACTCCGTTTCAAAATGTATTTGTGATTTTTTTCACAACGCAAGTATACCAGATATATTCCGCTTATCAAATGTTCAAGTGATGTTTTTAAGTAATATTATTGTTCTTTTTTCTGCCCAGCCAGGCGCCCAAACCAGCCGCAAATAAAGCAATAAAAATAATTACAGCAACCATCATTTCACCATTCTCGCGTGAAGCTGGAGGCACAGGCGCGGGTGTTGCAGTGGATGTTGCCGCAGGCGTTACCGGGCGCGTGGATGTGGATGTTGGAATTCCAAAGGTGGCAGTACTGATCGGTGTGGGCGTGGCGGTCAATACCTGCTTTGCGCTTTTAATCAACAATTTCTGTCCAATAAAAATATCATTGGTGGTGAGACGATTTATCTTTTTCAATTCGTCCACGGTGATGTCGTATGCCAGCGCAATGCTCCAGAGTGCTTCATTGGGCTGCACCTCATGATAGATGGAACCATCCTCGAGAGGCGTACTGGTGAAAACAGGTTTCTCCCCAGGTGTAGACGATGTTGCCGTGCCGCTTGGCGCAGAAGTTGAATCAGCATTTGTATCCTCTGTTGAAAGGCCGACATTCAATGTGTAATATAGTATGCCATTCTCAACTGCAACACCCACACCAATATCTTTGAAATCAGAAGAGATCAAGGCTGCCAGGTCTGAAGAGTCAACCTGCCATATTTCCACAACATCTGCGGCGGAAATATTTGCACCAGAATAAATATTCTCGGAAAAGAATCCCCCACTGGAAAGATCACCCGCCACAGGATAGCCCGCATCAATCGCGCGTTGGTGCGGACGTGAACCATCCACACCATAATGAGTCAACACACCCGTGGAGGCTTGATACTGAGCATGCGTTTGCGCGACCGTCATCAATACAGAATCCACTTGATAGGGCAGTAATCCTTTCGAGGCGCGCAAAGCGTTGACCTCTGCGATCACATCCAGGGCGGCGTCATTGCGGGGAAATGTTTCAGGGTAGGCACCTGCCCCTTTGGGCAGAAACAGGCTAACCGTTAAAGCAAGAAGCGGAATCATCATCCAAAAGTATCGTTTCATATCGAAAATTATACCTTCACAGGAAAATCGAGTCGGGTGTAAAATTATATATAATATATAATTTCCAAGGAGACCTTATGTCCGTCTTCACGCCAGGCCGCCGTTGGCAACCCCCTTTTATGCCTTTCAAAAGAGTGCCATTCAAAAAACGCGCGCTCGCAAAAATTGAGCTTGCCATCAAAGGTCCGCTCTTTGGCTGCCGCATGTGCGGCAACTGCCTGCTGCAGGAAACGGCATTGATCTGTCCAATGGAGTGCCCAAAGGGGCTGCGAAACGGGCCGTGCGGCGGCTCGACCCCCAAGATGTGTTATGTGGACGAATCGCGACCGTGCATTTGGTATAAAATTTACGAGCGCTCTTTTAAGTTGGGGCGCGAGGCGTTATTGCTTGAAGTTCTTCCGCCAATGGATTGGGACAAGGCGGGGCTGGATGCGTGGGGAGATGTTTTTGAGAATGCAAAAAAAATTGGGGTGAAGACGATCGTTGCGCATCTTACCGCGCTCGAACCTGGTTCAGTTTCCAAAACGCTTGAATCTATCTTTCGGCCAGTGCGCCAACCCGATTGGTGGCAGGGAGATGCAAAATATCACGCGCCAGCATACAGCGAACCTGTTTCTGAATTGGAGCGAAGACTCAAGGCGGGCGAGTTCGTGGTCACTGCCGAGATCTCTCCCCCACTCTCGATCAATACCGATAAATTAAAAAGAAACATTGAAGTATTAAAACGATATACTGCCGCGCTTAATTTTACAGACAACGCTTCGGCTGTACCGCGCATGTCATCGGTTGCTTGCAGCAAGATCGCACTGGAACAAGGCGCCGAACCTGTGATGCAAATCTCTGCACGAGATAAGACGCGTGTTGGATTGCAATCTGAAGTGATCGGCGCTTCTGCGCTCGGCATCAGAAATATGCTCTGTCTGACGGGCGACAGCATGTCGCTTTCGCCAGGTCCAAAGGGGCGCATGGATATTGTAGATATTGATGCGATCCAAATGCTGTGGATCCTGCGCCGTATGCGTGATGAAGGGAAATATCTGGATGGGCGCGAGATCAAGACGCCGCCGCAATATTTTCTAGGCGCGGCTGCTTCGCCCTTTGCGTCCAACATGAAATTTCAGGCATTGCGTGAACAAAAGAAAGTAAACGCGGGGGCGCAATTCTTTCAGACCAATGTTATCTTCGATGCAGACGCTTTGGATGAATGGCTCAACCAACTCGCCAAACGTGATGTGTTGGACAAGGTCTATATTTTGGCAGGCGTTTCACCGCTCAAGAGTTTCAAGATGGCGGCTTATATGAACAAAAAAATTCCAGGCGTGTTCGTCCCTGAGAAGGTGATGAAACGCATGGAA